>JAITEL010000013.1 GCA_031282065.1 Treponema sp. | reverse complement strand
CCCAGACTTTCCTTCAGCCGGTCCGCTTCTTCCTTCGTGATCTCCATGTGTCCCCTCCCTTGGGTACTTCATAGTATCACACCTTTGCGTGGAGAGGTTTTTAAATGACGTTGCCCTGCCCGTCTTTTAAGACTTCTTGCCTTAGGGGGGCCTTCCGGTTATGCTGTAGCCTTATGGATAAACTCGTCATCCGAGGCGCCCGGGAGCATAACTTGAAAAACATCGACCTTGATCTGCCCCGGGATAAACTCATCGTTATCTCCGGCCTTTCAGGATCCGGTAAAAGCTCCCTGGCCTTCGATACCATCTTTGCCGAAGGCCAGCGGCGCTACGTGGAAAGCCTTTCCGCATACGCCCGCCAATTCTTGGGCCGCATGGATAAGCCCGACCTGGACTACATTGAAGGGCTTTCCCCTGCTATTTCCATAGAACAGAAAACCACCCACCGCAACCCCCGTTCCACCGTAGGAACCGTTACCGAGATCTACGATTATTACCGCCTCCTCTATGCCCGGATAGGGGTGCCCCATTGCCCTCAATGCGGGAGAGTTATCCGCGAACAGCCGGTGGACCAGATCATCGACAGCATCCTCTCCTTGGAGCCGGGAAGCCGGATTCAGCTCCTGTCTCCGGTGATCCGGGGCAAGAAGGGGGAACACCAGAAGATCCTCGAAGACGCCCTGAAAGCGGGTTTTGCCCGGGCCCGGATAGACGGGCTTATGGTGAACTTCGACGAAGGCCCCCCCATTAAGCTGGATAAGCAGAAGAAGCATACCATTGAGATCGTGGTGGACCGCCTGGTGATAGGCCCGGATATCCGTTCCCGCCTGGCGGAATCCGTGGAAACCGCGCTCCAAGCCGCTGAGGGTATCCTGCTGCTCATCGTTCAGACGCAAGCAGGGGATGAAGAGCGCTTCTTCAGCCAGAAAAACGCCTGCCCGGACTGCGGCATCTCCATCCCAGAGCTCCAGCCCCGGCTCTTCTCCTTCAACAACCCCTTCGGCGCCTGCCCTGCCTGTTCAGGACTGGGCGCGAAACTGGAGTTTGACCCTCACCTGGTGATCCCCGACCGGTCCCTTTCCTTTAACCAGGGCGGGGTGCTGCCCTATAACCCGGAATCCGCCTGGCACCGCAGCCGCTTTGAGAGCCTTGCCCGGCATTACCAGTTTAGCCTGGATACCCCCTTGAAGGAGCTTCCCAAGAAGGTTCTTGAGGCCATCCTCTACGGCAGCAAAGAGGAGATAGACATAAGTTATGAGAACCGGGACAAGACCGGGCGCTTCGAGTACCGGGCAAGGTATCCCGGGGTCTTGGAGGACTTGAAACGCCGCTACCTGGAGACCCAGTCCCCGGGGATTAAGGAATGGCTTGAAAAGTTTATGAGCCAAAAACCCTGTGAGGACTGCGGAGGCAAGCGGCTTAAACCAGAGGTCCTGGGGGTAACCCTGGGAGGGCTTGGCCATAGGGCCCTCAACATCTGGGAACTGACCAGCCTTTCGGTGAGCGATTCCCTGGCCTTCTTCAATACGGTCCAGTTTAGCGAGACGGAAAAACAGATAGCCTCCCAGATACTCAAGGAGATCCGCGCCAGGCTGGGCTTTATGCAGAACGTGGGCCTTGAGTACCTCACCCTGGAACGGAAGGCCGCGACCCTCTCCGGCGGGGAGGCCCAGCGGATCCGATTGGCTACCCAGATAGGTTCCAGCCTGGTGGGGGTCCTCTACATCCTGGATGAGCCTTCCATAGGCCTGCACCAGCGGGACAACCAGCGGCTCATTGATACCCTCTTGTACCTGCGGAACCTGGGGAACACCCTCATCGTGGTGGAACACGATGAACAGACCCTGAGAACCGCGGATTACATCGTTGACTTAGGGCCAGGAGCCGGGGTCCACGGCGGATCGGTGGTGGGCCAGGGAAGCCCCCGGGAACTGATGAAGGTCAAGGAGAGTCTCACCGGCCAATACCTTGCGGGGAAGCTCACTATGGCCATCCCCGCTGAACGCCGGCAGGGGAAAGGAAGCTTCTTACGCCTCACCGGGGTTACGGAGCATAACCTGAAAGGGATAGATGTGGCCATACCCCTGGGGGTCTTCACCTGTATCACCGGGGTCTCTGGTTCAGGGAAATCCACCCTCCTTTCGGACGTGCTCTACCCGGCCCTGGCAAACCGGCTGTACCGGACCAGCCGTGTGGAAGGAGCCTATAAAAAGCTCGAAGGCGCGCAGTGTATTGATAAGGTGATAGACATCGATCAGAGCCCCATCGGCCGTACTCCCCGGTCAAACCCCGCCACCTACGTGGAGGTATTCTCAGGGATCCGTAACCTCTTTGCCAGCCTCCCGGAGGCAAAAATGCGGGGCTACAAGAGCGGCCGCTTCTCCTTCAATGTCCGCGGGGGAAGATGCGAGAACTGCCAGGGGGACGGAACCATCAAGATCGAGATGAACTTCCTGCCGGATGTGTACATTACCTGTGATGTGTGTCATGGCCGGCGCTTTAACAAGGAAACCCTGGAAATCCGGTATAAGGGCAAGAACATTGCGGACGTCTTGGACATGACCATTGAGGAAGCTGCGGACTTCTTTATTCATATACCCCACATTGCCCGGAAGATGAGCACCCTCCTCTCGGTGGGTCTGGGTTACGTCAAGCTCGGCCAATCCGCCCTCACCCTTTCCGGCGGGGAGGCTCAACGTGTGAAACTCGCCCTGGAACTCTCCAAGCGTTCCACCGGTAAGACCCTCTACCTGCTGGATGAACCCACTACCGGCCTGCATTTTGCGGATGTGAAGCAGCTTATGGAGGTGATCCAGCGCCTGGTGGATCAGGGCAATACCGTGGTCATGATCGAGCATAACCTGGATGTGCTCTTGCAGGCGGATCATCTCATTGATTTAGGCCCTGAGGGAGGGGACAAAGGGGGTGAGCTGGTGGTTGCAGGCACCCCGGAAGCCGTAGCCGGCCATACCGGCTCCTATACCGGCCAATACCTCAAGGAACTGCTGGACCGGCGCTGAGTGAGGTGAGACAAAGCGGTAAAAGTCCGCAGATTACGCGGGGCTTGGTATGAAGAATCCGGGTAATCGGTGGACCCCGTCGAACTTCCGTTAAAAAGGAACGGTATTGGCGTTAAACCCCCTGGCGGGCGGAACGAGCCGGACAGCTCAGGGCCTTCGGCTTTTTTATATGAAGGGCGCCCCGCCCCGTCATTGCCAGAGAACCCCGTCCCGTCATTGCGAGCGTAGCGAAGCAATCCACTGCGCAGACTGCCCTCTCTGGATTGTTTCGGGCTCCGCCCTCGCAATGACGAAAGCCACCGCCACCCACCGGATGTCCGTCCTTATCACCACTGCCCCTCCCCGGCTATAGCGGCCTTGTATCTTTTCAGGATACATCCCTCAACTATTCCGGGACCCAAACTTTTTTATGGATTTAGAGCCTATGCCATGAACCCATAGAATAAGAGTCGAAGGGATAGTTCCTGCGAGGGAGGGGAGGTATTTGTTGGCGGCATGGGTAAAGGCCGTAACCGGCGGCGCGTTCCATACCACGGATTTCCGCATGTTTTTCTCCGTCCCCATTACACAAACCCCTGGGGCATGGCCCCAGGGGTTTACGCTTGGCTTCAGGCTACTCCGTGTAGTAGATCAGGATGTCGTCCAGGGTGAGGTAGTAGTAGCTGCCGGAGGAGTAGGAGTATCCATCTGTTTTCTCCCACACCAGATCGTTTTCTCCAACCCCTAGTTCATATTCAATTTTCGACCAGTTGACATCAGTGGTCCATGTCCGCTGGGTCGTTCCGTTGATGGAAAAAGTTGTGCCACCGCTGCTACTAGTACTATCCTTGTTGGCGTACCAGAAAGACAGTTTCGCGGCTTTACTCAGGGTGATCTTGAGATGGAGCTTCGCCGTATTGGTTCCCCCCACAGCGATGGATTTCTGTCCGTTCTTCGGCGGGTTATAATAATTATAAGAACTATCCGGGGCAAGAAGATCGGATTTTGTTGCATAATACCCGACAAAACTAGCTGCCTCATAATATGCCTGCATCTCTCCTTCGGCGTCGTCAAAGAATACCACTGTAGCCTGCATAACCTTGAGGGCGCCCGTATTGTCCGGGTTATTCGCTTCCACGATCAGGGTAGTGTCGGTAAAGACAAATTCTGTCGTTTTATCTTTTGTAATACTAATGACATCCCGTGTCCGGGCGAACGCGGGATTTGACTTTCGTTTGAAGTAGATATACCCAGAACCGGGAGTTACCGTTTTCGTTACGGTATTCCCTATGGGAATAGCATCCTCGACGGTATTGGACGCGAACCCAACGCCCAGCCATTCCACGTGCAGGAGATCGCTAAAGGACTGGTTTTTGATGGTTAACGCGGTATCATTTTTAGGTTCCGGCACAACCGGCACAACCGGTACGACCGGCGCAATGGCCGAGAGGGAACCGATATTGCTCTCATTAGTGGTATCAACCACCATGCTGGTATTAGTAAGGGTAAAATAGGTGTTGCTCCATCTCTCCCCGTCGACCGTTATCTTTTCCTTGGTACGGAGGGTCATCACCACCGCTCCTTCCCTGGTAAAGTAGATATAATCAGAACCAGATTGCACTATTGCCTCTCCCGTATAAGAAGAAGAAGAAGAATAAGAAGAAAAAGAAGAAATGGTCAGATTATCATAGCCATTCTTAAGGACATTGCCCTTCCAGCTCACATTACTAATGTCATAAGAAGACCTATTGCTTATGTATAGATCATACTCCTTTGGTTCTTCACAGGCCATAAAAACAATCACAATACACAGGGCAGTTATGACTTTTGCGTGAATGGTAAACTTGTTCATAAGCACTCCTTTACTGTTTTGTTAATTCACCCTCGCCGGTGAGATTCCATACATCGTTGCTCAAGAGCGTTTCGTAGTAATTATTGACATGACGAAGCCAGACAATACTCATGGTTCTGTTGCTAAGTAGTGAAAGACTGAACACCTGCGTCTCAGACCACACGCCGCCTTTATCAACCCAGCTATACACAATATTGTTCCGGTCATACGCATACGTATCTTTGTCCGCGCTTACCGCATACCAGTTGCCGTTATTATCCTGAAAATACTGCGTAACCCCGTTGCTTGAAATTGTAACCCTGAGCGGTATCTTACCCCGCTCATTGCCGTCCTCATCTTTTACGGTGATTTCCCCGATCCAGGTGCCTTGAAACTGCGCGTCTATGGTTTGTGTATTATGCGAGGAGCTTACCTGCTTGGCAGCGAGTGCGCCGGAGTTCTTCCAGCGGAATAAGGTTTGCCTGTCTTTGGCATTCCACGCTTCATTTCTCTGGTTATCAACGATGTTATTAACGTGCCGCCGCCATACAAGACTCAGCGCGTCCGCGTTAATCACTGAAAGGCTGAACACCTGGGTTTCTGACCACACACCGCCTTTGTTTAACCAGACATAGACTAAGTTATTGCGGTCATATAAGAAATATTCCTTTTCAGGAGAAATGGCATACCATTCTCCGTCTTTGTCTATAAAGTATTGGACTATCCTATCTCCGTTGATCTGTATTCTGATGTCCTCGCCAACCCAGTCACCATTAAATTGTTCCCGCATAGCAGCGGAATCCAGCGTAACGTCGGTATACTGGACAAGTGGGACAATGGTTCCCAGGGGTCTTACGTTGGCCGCGTCATTCAGGTCTACAACAACGGTATTGTTGGTTATGGTCTGGGTTATTGTTTTGTCTTTGGCTACGGCTATGGTCTCCTTGGTCCGGCATTTGAAGCCATTAGCGCTTCCCGTGGTAAA
>JAITEL010000065.1 GCA_031282065.1 Treponema sp. | reverse complement strand
GATCATGTAGCTTCCCTTCTTTCCCGCATTCAGGGCATCTATAATAATCCTGTCCATATTCTATGGTCAGCCGTATCTCCTTGGCATCCTGGTCTTTTTCAACCTTCGTTACCTTCCAGATGGCTGGTATCCCAAGCACCCCTTCGTAAAATCTCTCAATGTCAAATTGCTCTTTCATTCCCCCATTCTGGCATATTTCTCCCTTTCCCACCATATGTCGCGATGAGCCGTCCCCATTCCAAAGACCTGACCGCCATAGCGTACTCTTGCTTGAATAAACGCCGGGACTCGTGATGCTCTGCATGAACCCGTTCATGCAACACCTCCCCTTCGGCGGTAAAGCGGTTTTCTTCCCATGCCTGCTCAAGATGAATCAGGGCATAGCGGCGCTCACAATAACAAATATGAGATAACGCAGAAATCTGAATGAACTCATCTTCGGTGAATTGGCACATTATACTGTGGTTACTCTACCTGTTGTAAATTCGTCAACACTTATCACTCCCGCCATATATCCAAGAAAATCATTGTATAAACAGTTCCATTTATACATATCCCTGCTAATTTTGGGAATACGTAGATTTTCTAATTTGTATCCCCAAATCATGACTGATTTTTTCTGTACTTCCTGCCATTTTACTTTCTCATAATTTTCGATTCGTTTAATCAATGCGTTATCAACTATGGTTAATCGCGTGTCGGTATTGATGACTTTGAATTCTTTCTCAACCAGTGGAAATCGACTAATCTCTTCCTTCCTGACTAATTTTTTATCATCCGTGGTTTCTCTGCCCCCTAGAATAAGCTCTTCGTGAATTGATTGAGTACTTAATTCTGGATCAATACTGGTATTCTTTTCAAAATACCTTGCCAAAACAGCCGCAGCATCTTTTAGCAATGGATGCGCTCTTAACTGACCGGTTTCCGCAACTCTAAAACTCCATATTTCGGCATCAGAATATTCCCCCTCACGATTCACCCGTCCAGCAGCTTGCAATAATGAGAGCAGTGAACCTAATTCACGGAATCCATTGTGGAATGAAAAATCAAGTCCTGCTTCAACACAAGAGGTTGCAACCAATGTCCACTCCGTATCATGCGGGTCGTTTAATCTCGCTTTTACCCGTTCAACAGTTTTATCACGGTCTTCAGCGGTCAGGGCAGTCGAAAGATGCTCCACACAAGGGCGTCCATAGTGTTTTTCCAAAAAATTGGCAACAACTGCTGCGTTTTGTACCGTATTAAAAATAGCTAAACGCGGTCCAGCGAATGTAGATACCCATTCACCGATTTCTTCGACTGCCTTAGTATTGGCATCATACTTATACGTAATCCGCCCACTCTCATATTTCGCTAATCGTGTCCACAAGTTATCGGTAACGATCTGAGGTATCTTTTTCTTGATGTTCCCTCCATTGATTTCAGTAAGTTCCCAGAAGCGACATAAAGATCCTGAAGCAAAAACCCAGTAGCAACTCCATTCATCTGCATACGTATTGATCCATCGCCAAGCCAGGGGCAGCAAATTAACAGGTAAGGCAGCATGGGCTTCATCGACAAAAATCGCACTCCCCGGTAGCTCATGCAGGCGGCGTAATGTAGCAGTGGAATTTGACGCAAGGGTTTCAAAAAAAGCAACCGCGGTAGTTACAATAATCGGTGCCCGCCAGAGGGCCGTTAAATGCCGAATTTCAATGTCTTTAAAATCCGCACGATGATGCAATTCGGCGACTACCGCTTCCGGGTCTTCATCATCAAAACATAATACCTTCCGATACGTATCCACCGATTGTTTGATAATATTAGTTACTGGTAGCACAACAATTATCCGCCGTAAATTGCGTTTGTCTGCTTGCCGTAAAAGATGGGCCATTACCGCAGTTGTTTTTCCCGATCCGACTGGACTATCACAGGAACTTATACTTTCAACAATTTCTGCATCACGGCATACCTGATACATTTCACGGCGTAAACTAGAGCGTTCATCCTGCCTTTTTCCAAGGGTGGCGACGTGTTTATCCAACTTTTTCAAACGATCCGCAGCTCGAAGAGGAATAATTGTTTCGGATACAGGATAATCGCCATAATTCACCGCCGTGTCGGTATGGTCAGCGTCGGCAAGACAAGATAAGACCATACGTAGAGCGACTTGTTGATTTCCATCCAAAGCTGCAATCTGTGCAATGGTATCAGGTTTTTCTATAATTGAATGGTGAATAGATAAAAGTTCAGGTAAGGTTTTATCAACCCGTTCTCGTACTGTTTGCGATGCTGCTTCAATTATTTCAGTATCCCTGAACATATCTTCTGCCTTTTCTTGTTCTGTAATAAAGTCAGGATACCCGATATGGTGGGCTTGAATGGCAATCGCCGCAGGATATGATGCGGCGTTAAGCAAATGAGCGGCGCCGGCATCAGTATGTTGAACTGGTAAACTTTTTGCTGACTTTTTCCCAGATAAAACCTCTTGGTTTTTCGGATCTAGCTTTCCTATATCATGAAACTCCGCTGCAAGATCAACGGTTTGCAGAAAAGTTTGTAGAGAAGCGGCGTATTTACCGGCTTCAGCCGCAGCATTTCTCGCCCGCCGTATGACTTCACTAATGTGTTTCTCATAGGGCTGGGCGGGAATATCCCCTTTTTTACGAGGACTATGAGCGTAATACATTACCGGCTCATTAAATCAATGCAAGAAGAAATCTTGACTGCAAGTGTATCCGGTAATTTGCTGACATCTTTATAATCTTGCCAGGAATTTGACGCTGTTTTCGTATCCCCGATTCGTTTTGGCGTCAACGCTTCAATGAGGACATAGTCAAGACAACTGCCGAGTACGTTTTTATGTTCAATATACCAGGCATGACGGATCCGCACATCAGGGCGGATAGCCGAGCGGTTCTGGTCGTATGCAAAGGGAATTAAGTACTTCAATACTTCAATATCCTGCGCTGTACAACCAGTCTTATGTGCATAATTGGGATTCACGAAGAAGGGCATACAATACACACCGTGTTCAACGATCCTGAAGGCCAATGGAGCCATACCTTGCTGCTTTCCCTCTTGAACACCGGCCTTATTGGTATTGGTGTGGCGCACAATATCAATCGGCGAGATGGAAACACCGACACCGAACTGTACTACTCCGGTTTTGATATACCCCTTATTAGCACCGGATTCCAAGAAGGTATTGCCGAATATCCGTGCATCCCAATATTTCTTGACAAAGGGACTTCCTAAAAAACTCTTCTGATCAAACTTTGATAGGTCATTTCCCATTTCTTTTGTTATCGTAGGCCGATCTCTCCCCCGAGATTCCAGTATACGATAATTCTTCGGGTCAATGGAAAGTTTCTTGCAAAGCTGCGTAACAAAAGGACTTTCTCCATCTTCCAACAAATCCCGTACTTTTCGCTTAAATGAAACCGGCGAAATTTCGCCCAACCCATTGGGACGTTGACGGGGGTCGCTTTCGCGGTCAGGATCGCCATTCGGATTTGAATTTACCGCTTCGATAACCAACAATCCAGTGGCCCGTTTAATCTCATCACTCATTATGAACTCCTTACAAAGAAATTATTACTTCTCATTTTTCGATGCAGTCTCTTGAGAAGTCCCATCGCTTTTTTCCCGCTTGGGAAACTCCGCAAGATACCCAATAAAAAATTGGGCCTTTTCTAAGTCATTAAACCGCTCTATGGATCTGATAGAAGGACACAACTTAGTGGCAATAGATTCCATTAAATAAACATACCAAGCAGCCCGCCAGCTCTCTCTGCCTTTTTCCTCAATATTCTTAGTACGATACTGTTTCGCCCATGCCAAATATGGACTGAACCGTGGCGACAGTTGTGCCAATGCTTGTACTGGAGTTTCGGTAGCAGCAACAAAAAGCGAATTCCCCACCAATTGAGGCGGTACATTGTCATCCCGCACCACCTTACAATATAGGGCATGTAATTCATCTGCAACTTTGAGTAATTGACCGAGTTGATACGGCATATTTTCCATATAGTCCTCCTTATAACAATTTTGTTTATACAAAAGCAAACCAAAAAGTGAAAACACCGCAGCACAACTTTCTTTTTCTGCATAACTGAGGATGCTGTTATGATTCCTATGTGTTTTATTTCCCAAATAACTCAGCAATCCTTTATAATTGATTAAAAGAACATTCAGCAGATGCTGCTTCGCTCCTGCCGATAAATCAGAAAAAAACAGTTCAATCCCTTGAGAGTATTTTATTCGTAAAATTTCTCCTGATGAACTTCCGTCTAATTTCCATACCTTGTTAAGTATTCTTGCTGTTTGCAACGGATCGATTGATTCTGTTTGCAATATCTCAACTTTGTGTTTTTCAGCAACCTCGGAACTTGGTGGCTTACTTTGCTCCGCCCAAACCCATATATCAAACACCGGAATATTCTCACAGCCTGCCTGCCACGTTACGGCAGATTCATTAAGGCTCTGCATAGAATAGGTTCGATAAAAAACAACCTTTGATCGGGCTTTATCCATTTTGCGAATGGCAAAAAGCTGTAGGTCTTTTGGTTGTTCAGCCTGCGGTAGACCTTTTATGGCTTGGAAAACACTTTCGGCACGGCTTGCAAATTTTTCTGGGTTAGCATCTTTTCCCGCTGCTCCAAGAAGGGCAGCAAATCGTGGTATTACAGGCGGTATACTTGAAGGATAGGCAAATAGTAGTTCTTTTGCCTCAACCGGTCCCCAGGTCTTACCCTTCTGTTCTTCTTGTGAAAGCCATTCCAAGGACTTCTTTATTTTTGCCCGGTTTTCTCTGGTAATCGGGTAAGATGCATCCTCGATTAATCCATACCGTTCTTGGCACTTATGAGCCGCAAACATGGAACGTAGCTTTACCCCGCCTAAACTAGGGAGCTTTACTTCCGGCATAGTCTCGCCGACTTCCGTATAGGCACTACCAAAAGCGTCATTCCCGCTACCGAAAACCTTTTGTACCGTGGTGTTTCTTTCTGCACGAATCAATTCCTTGTTTATCCATTGTATCGTTGTTTCGTGGACAACCGGACACGTAGACTCATAATCCTCTACATCAAGAATCACCGATAACTGTTTTTCCGCGAATAGGAAGTTAAGCGGCAGTTTACTATCTTTCCGCTTTGCCAGTACCTTAAAGACATATTGCTCAATTGCTGCATAAAAATCCTCAACCGTTATTTTTTCAAGGATTCGAATCAAATCAGTTATCACATTATGGGGAACATGTGCACCGCCTATCTTTTTTAGTAACTCGCTGGGTGCACGGTGAAAACATTTTTCAATCTTGTTCCCAATAATTTTGATTTCTTGTTCGTCCCGGTTTGACTTGGCTTCATTACACCAGGAGCGTAGTTTTTCGACATCAACCTCCGCTTTCCCCTCTAGCCATTTGCCGTATAATTCCTTCTTGGCCTTTTCAATATTTCTTTCTTTTTCAGAAAGAAGATCAAGTTCTTTTTTAGTCTTGAACCGATACAGCGCTGAAACATTAAAGGCCGGAAAAGAGCAGCCAAAATCTTTCTCCCATTTCCGCAAATAATGCACACTCTCTTGATCGGTAATAGTATCAATACGGTACACCTCTCGATTACGGGAAAGCCATATCCGATACAGAGGTTTCTTTTCCTCGACTTTGGGAAGGGTTTTAAGTTCCTTATGCCATTCATAGGGCGAAATCTTTGCCCTTTCTAAGGCATTCGCCAAAGCGTATAATTCATTGATCATGTTCGCCATCCTTTGTAGCAAAGGTCAAAACACCATTCGCAATCACCACATCTTGGTCATACGTATAAAGCGGCTGTGAGTTATAGCCACCGGAGAAAACCTCCCGTACCATTGAGGGAATCCTCGTAGTAATATCGCTTTGTACCCGCGTTGATTCACGAAATACGCCAAAATAAGAAGGCGTAAACTCTTTCCAGCCGAGAAAGGGAATAGCATAACATTGCCCGCGTTTGAGGCGGCGGTTAAAAATATCCTGATACGCATGAGCAGGGGAGGTGGTCTTTTTATCCCACTGCTTAGTTTTTTCTGATATCGAATAATTGCCATGGGCAATAGACACTTCAGCGTATAACCGATAACAGACATCAATCAGTACCGTCGCAAGTAATTGATAGCTATTTCCCTCTGTGATAGATTTTGCTTGCCGTAAGGGACCACCATAATTGGTATGATATGAATGATAGTGCAAAGGAGCACATAGCTCAACCTTGGTTGGCCTTACGAGACTTTTGAATCCCAACAAAATGGATTCAAATATAGCTTTAACCGCCGAATACGTCGGCGCAGGCAAAGAAACTGGACAATCCCCTGTATCAGGACGCGTCCACATGGCAGTATCGCCGGCTATTTCCATCATCACCGTATATGTAGAACAAGCCATAACCCCTCCTGTTTGAAACTACAACCCCGGCTCTTTGATAAGAGGGACCTTTGGCCGCTTTTGTCAAGGAGCAAGTTCGAAACCATTTGAAACTTATTTTGAAATATACTTTTAATATAGCAACATCATAATACTGTATTATTAGAACGTCAAGTGAAAAATCGGTAAAAAAGAAAAAACTTATTGATTTGATCTCACGCTACGCACCCGCGTGGCGTGAGACCCACCACCCCATTAAGATGGATTGATCTTTCCCCTACACCACGGTTTCCCCTGCCTTCCGTCCTTCTGCCATGGACTTTGCCGCTGCGTATATGGCACATTGCTTATAATCCCTATTCCAGCGGTTAATACCGATGTAATCAAAAATGACAGCGCCAGTATGCCGGCAAAACCGGTCCATCTGTTCCAGACAGGTAAGCAAGCCGTTACCGGTTCCACCGGCCGATGCTACAAGCAATATCTGTTTTCCCCCAAGAACCCCCTCTTGCCCGAAATCGCAGCGCCGCAGCCGATCAAAAAAGCTTTTAAGCGCCTCTGCCATTTCACCCCAATACACAGGAGTAATGAAACAGAGCTGCTCCGCGGCATTTATCGTTTCCCGGGCAAGGTCAAACCCGTCTGCACCAAAAGTGCAGTAATGCTTTTCCCGACAGATTCCCCAACCGTCTCCGCAGACATGACAACGGTCCAGTTTCTCCACAGTCATAATTTCCGGATCCGCCCCGCCTGCCCTTGCTCCCTGGAAGACCGCTTCGGTCATGGCATGGCAAAGACCAGCTCTCTTGGGGTTTCCCGATATGATACCATACTTCATAATACCCTCCAGCATCAGTATCTCTGGAAACCCGTAAAGAGTCGAGGTCTCTCAGAACTGGTGACTAGAGAAAAAAATTAGCGAAGGTTGACAACGGGACGAACCGTCCTTTAGCGTCTCCTTCCGCTTACTCCCACTCAATCGTTGCCGGGGGCTTGGAAGACACATCGTATGTAACACGACCTATGTCTTTGACCGTATTGGTAATGAGTGTGGAAATCTCCAGCAGATCCTTGATGGGAAAGGGATACACATCCGCAGTCATACCGTCGGTGCTGACCACTGCCCGCAGGGAAAGTACCCAACCGTATTTGCGAACATCCCCGGCGACACCTACGGAACGGATGGGCAGGAGCACTCCAAAGGCCTGCCATATCTCATCGTAAAGCCGTTTGCCCAAAGGGGAGCGCCGCTTTTTGAGCTCCGCTATGTAGAGGGCATCGGCCTCCCGCAGGATAGCGCATTTTTCCTGAGTAACTTCCCCCAGGATGCGGACCGCAAGTCCCGGGCCAGGAAACGGGTGGCGCAAGACAAGCTCCTCGTCCAGAGCGAGCAGGCGCCCCAACTGGCGGACCTCGTCCTTGTAGAGCTTATCCAGGGGTTCGATGATCCGGCCTGCCTGCCGTTTGGCCTTCACCAGGGGGCTTCCCACATTGTGATGGCTCTTGATGAGGTGGGCCTTTTTACCGACCCCCTTGCCGCTTTCGATAAGATCCGTGTAGAGCGTCCCCTGGGCGAGGAAATACGTATCCGGCAGTCCCAGCCGGGCAACCTCCTGTTCCTGAAGGGTGATAAAGAGATCGCCTATCACTCTCCGTTTCGCCTCTGGCTCCTCCAAGCCCTTGAGGGCCGAGAGGAATGCGGTTTCGCAATGGACTATATGCAGGTGCCGGGCGCCGAGCCCTTCCAGGGCGCTTTGCACGGTTTTGCTTTCATCTTTACGCATGAGCCCGGTATCCATATACATGAGGTGGACCTGCTCAGGATCCAGGGCCTTGAGCAGCAGGGCACCGACCACGGTGGAGTCCACCCCGCCGGAGATGAGGAGCAGCACAGGACTGGTACCCACCTGTTCCGCGAGGGAGGCGCTAAGCTGTTCCCGGTACTGTTCCATGGTCCATGATACCGTGCAGGCGCATACCCCAAAGACAAAGGCCGCAAGTATCTCCTTGCCCCGCTCACTGTGGCTTACCTCCGGGTGGAACTGGAGGCCAAACCAGGGCCTCCTTTCCTGGTCCTGGTGAATCACCACCGCGGGGAAGCCGGTACTGCTCCTCCCGTATTCCCGAAAACCCGCAGCAAGCTGCGTCAGGGTATCGCCGTGGCTCATCCAGGCGGTAAAACTCACGGTAAGGGTGGATGAGGAAGGAAGCGCGTTTCCTGCAATGAGACGGGCAAGGGGGATGCTGCGGTCAAAGCCTGCGAAAAAGCGCCATGCTTGGTCGCTCAACCCTGCACTATCCCCGGGCAGCTCCAATTGTACCGGTACACCCCCGTATTCCCGTTGGGACAGAGGCTCCACACGGCCCCCCATATCCGCGGTCATGCGCTGGAGTCCGTAGCAGATACCTAAGAGGGGAAGGCCGCAGGTGTAGATGCGGGGATCAGGAACCGGGGCCTTGGGGGTGTATACCGACTCAGGGGAACCGGAGAGGATGATGCCCCGCACCCCGGTAAGCAGGGCACCGGTGAGCGTCTCGTCTCCCGGGATGATTTCCGTATAGACCCCCAGGTCCCGGATTCTGCGGCCTATAAGGCCGGTGGTTTGGCTCCCGAAATCCAGGATCAGTATTTTCTCTTGAGGGCTCCAGCGACTTTGGCGTATGCCTGTATTATCAGGGTTTTGCTGCATGGTTTATGTTTTTCCTCCGATTTAACGGCCAATGTATGGGGGGCCGAAAGGCCCCCTAAGCCCCCCGGAATTTTGTCCAGATCATCCCCATATAGAGGCAAGGGGCGCTTCGCTTCCGTATCTCCACTTTTAAACCCGCTGGCGGGTCCAGGGGCTTTTCCGTATGATGGTTTCCTTGCGGTCATAACCCACAGAAACAATATCAATGGGGGTCTCACAGAAACGCTCGATAAACTCAATGTACTCCATAGCTGCCACAGGGAATTCCTCGTAGCTGAGCGCGGTGGAAAGGGACTTTTTCCAGCCGGGAAACGAGCGCAGTACTGGTTTTGCCTGGGAAAGGGCCTCAAGGGAAGCAGGAAAGCTCTCCACCATCCGATCTCCTATACGGTAGGCAATACAGGCCTTGATCTCCTCCAAACTGTCGTACACATCCAGGTGGGTTATCACCAGGGAATCAATGGAGTTGGTGAGGCAGGCATAACGGAGGGCCACCAGGTCTAAGTAACCGCAGCGCCGGGGCCTGCCCGTGGTAACCCCGTATTCCCTGCCGGTATCCCGGACAAAGCGGCACAGGGCGTCTTCTGAATCCGGGTCGAATTCACTGGGGAAGGGGCCGTTCCCCACCCTCGTGGTATAGGCTTTGAACACCCCCAAGACCTTATCCAGGGCACGGGGGCCCACACAGCCTCCTACCGCGGCTCCTGCGGCGCAGGACATACCGCTTGACACATAGGGATAGGTCCCCAAATCCAGGTCTAAGAGGGTTCCCTGCGCGCCCTCAAAGAGGATCTGGGAGTTCTTACGATGGACCAGGTAGGCAGACAGGTCTATGGACATAGCCAGCAGTCTTTCTCTATAGGGGATAAGGAATTCCCGGTCCCTGGGTTCCAGTTCCTCCAGCTTCTCTTCCCACGAGAGCTCAGCCATACGGATTCCCTCCCGGTCGCTCTTCATGGAATAGGTGATGCCTATGCCCCGGCCTGTGGTACCGATGGGCTTTTTCCGGGCCTCATCCCGCTTCCGGTCTATCTCTATGTAACTGGGAAGCACGAGATGGGCCCGGTCGGCAATAAAAACCCGGCCTGTGGTATCCACGCCCCGTTCTTCCAGCATGGCCAGTTCCGTAAAAAGGGCCGATGGATCAATCACCATGCCCGCACCGAGGATGACCATTTTATCAGGATAGAGCACCCCCGAAGGGATCAAGTGCAGGGCATACTCTTCATTCCCAATGACAATGGTATGCCCCGCATTGGCCCCCCCTGAAAACCGGACGATTATCTGGGCCTCTTTAGCCAGGTAATCCACTATTTTGCCTTTCCCCTCATCACCCCATTGGGCGCCGATAACCACTACCTTCATAGCTGCTCCTTCATATAAACCTGATTGTACCCGTTTTGCAGGCGCTTTGTCAGTATACCATAGGGCCTTCGTGGATAAGCGCAAGAAAACAAAGGGCAGCCCATCTATAAGAACAGTGGAACTGCTCATGGAAAGGTACTGAAGGAGCATCCCCTGCTCAAGGGTTTTGTATTTTTCCATGTATGTGTCCGAGCTTGTACTACCGTATTCATAACTCGGTACCTGTATTTTTGAAACATGAACACCGTCGCACTGTTGAACGATATAAACCATATTGCTTCTCTTCTTTTTTTGAATTCACGGCTAACGGCCTATGTGAAGCAAACGGTTCGAGGGTGTATTGGAAGGAGCAAACAGTATCAGAAGCGCAGAAATACTGTCAGCTACCCTATGCATTCGCCAGTGAAACCGGGACGGCGCTGCTGCACAAGAGCCGGAATTCAAAACGGATATAATTTTACCCTGTAATGATGATGCGTACCTATGTTCTGCCGTTTTACCAAACTCAAAAAATTCACGGTGTTGTTCGTGTGTATACCGTTACCCGCACTGAACTGGCCGAGTGCATGATTAACGGTTACGTGAAAAAACTTGTTCTCCGCTTTTCGGTTCAGTATGTTGCAACTCGTGAAATCATCCCTGGCAACCGCCATCCTTGCACACTTTGCCGATGATGGCGAGCGACCGGAGGATGCCCGGAAGGTCTCAGGCGATGCCCGGAAGGTCTCAGGCGATGTTCAGAAGGTCTCAGGCGACGTTCGGAAGGTCTCAGGCGACGTTCAGAAGGTCTCAGGCGATGTTCGGAAGGTCTCAGACGATGTTCCGAAGGTCTCAGGCGATGCCCGGAGCAGCTCAAGCCCCTCCCTGGTGCCGGTAAAGGGGCGAGGGGCTTGAGGAAAGGCCGGTTTAGGACCTCGTATAGTTAGGCGCCTCTTGGGTGATGCTCACATCATGGGCATGGCTCTCCCGCAGGCCCGCTGCAGTGATCCTAACGAAATGACGGTATTGCTTCAACGCATCAATGGTCTTGCACCCGCAATAGCCCATGCCCTTTTGCAGTCCTGATACCAGCTGGAGCAGATAATCCCGCAGTTCCCCTTTGTAGGGAACCCGGCCCTCAATGCCTTCAGGAACCGGGCGCTCATCCTTGCCTATTTGGTAACGATCCCGTGACCCGTCATTGATGGCCCCTATACTGCCCATGCCCCGGTATTCCTTATAAATACGGCCGTCAAAGATGATCTCCTTGCCTGGAGCTTCTTTGAGCCCGGCAAAGAGATTGCCTATCATCACCGTATTGGCCCCGGCAGCAATGGCTTTGGTAATATCACCGGAGAACTTGATCCCCCCGTCGGCAATCACGGGTATCCCGTATTTGGCAGCCTCTTCAGCGCACTCCCACACCGCGGTAAACTGGGGAACCCCGATTCCTGCCACGATTCGGGTGGTGCAAATAGAACCAGGCCCTATGCCCACCTTAACCGCATCAGACCCGGCTTCGATGAGCCTGCGGGTGGCCTCCCGGGTAGCCGCATTCCCCCCGATAACCGGTAGGTGGAAGTCTTCCTTGATGCCCCGGACCGCTTCCATGACGCTCTTGGAATCCCCGTGGGCCACATCAATGACCACATAATCCACCTTGGCGCTTTTGAGCAGGGGGGCCCTTACCTGGTAGTCCTGGGGAGAAACCGCAGCCCCCACAATGAGCCTGCCCGCCTTATCCGTGGCGGCCCGGGGGAACTTGGCATGCTTCTCCATATCTTTGACCGTGATGAGTCCGGTGAGCCTGCCCTGGGCATCCACCACCGGGAGCTTTTCGATCTTATGCATGTCGAACTTCTCCCGCGCGCTGGACACGGAAGGCTCCCCCTGTTCCACTATTACCTGCCGGGTCATCACCTCGGTTACCAAGAGGCGCTCATCCTGGCAGAACCGGAGATCCCTGCTGGTGATGATGCCCAGCAGCTTTCCATCGGGCGCTACTACGGGCATGCCCGATACCTTGTAGCGCTCCATCATCTGCTTGACATCCCGGATCCGGGCATCCACGCCCAGGGTAACCGGCGCATCAATGATCCAGTTGAGGTAGCGTTTCACATGGGCTACTTGCTGGGCTTGGGCCTCGGGACTCAGGTTTCTATGGATAACCCCAGAGCCGCCTTCTAAGGCAATGGCAATGGCCAGTTGTTCTTCGGTTACCGTATCCATAGCCGAAGAAATAATGGGTACATTCAAGCGCACATCCGCGCATAAATCCGTATGCACATCACAGTCCCGGGGAAGTATGTCTGCATATCCGGGCAGGAGCAGTACATCGTCGTAGGACAGGGCTTCGTTAAACATTTTTTTTCCTTTATATAGAGTAGTACCTTATAGATCCGTCTGAGTTGCCAGCAGCCGGTATTTGCGGGCCAGGGCTTGGGCCTTCTCTACGGCAAGGCCGCAGTAGTTCTGGGGCTTTTCAAAGAATGCCAGGGCCTCTGCCGTGCTTGAGGCAAGGCCCAGTTCCTTCAGTTTCCCGGCTATCCGCTCCAGAACCGGCTCTTCCCGGGCCAGGGCTTGGGCAAAGGTCAAACGCTCCTGCTCTGCCCTGAGGGTTATCTGCCGAATCACTTCATGGGCATCGGAAACTCCTGTTTCAGAGAGCAGGATGTAGGCAGGCTCTGCCATGATCCCTCCGGGAATACCTCCGCCCTGTTCCCCCTTGAGGTTGTACGCCAATCGTTCCCGATCCGCCTCGATGTTCTGGAGTATGCTGCTCATCCGAGTCAGCCCCAAACAGAAACCGCAGACATAGTCGGCAATAAAGCGCTGGCTTGCGGAATTGGTAAGGTCCCGCTGGTGTTCGCTTATCTGGTCCATGAAAAAGCTCATCACCCGGGGCATGAAGGCTTTCCACAGGCTCTTGACGTGTTCTGCGTTCCAGGGGTTCCGTTTTTGCGGCATGGTGGATGAACCGACCTGATCCGCACTGAAGTGTTCCCGCAGTTCTCCGATTTCACTGCGTTGCAGGTTCCGCAGATCATCCGCCAGGTTGGCGATGATCCCAAAGGCCACGTTACATTCCAAGAGGAGCCGCAGGAGATACTCAGGCTCGACAAGCTGGGTGGAATGTTCCGACGCTTCGAGCCCCAGTTCCTGCAAGTAGAGCCGTTCCAGGGCTTGCGGGTCAGGGGTGATGAGGGCCGTGGCATTGTAGGCTCCCACGGCTCCGGCGAGTTTACCCTTGAGGTCCTGGGCCCGGCGCTCAATCTCTCCTATGGACTTACCCAGGCGGGAGACATATTCTGCTAGGGCAAAGCCTAAGGTGATGGGGAGCGCATGTTGGCCGTGGGTACGGCCCACCTGGGGAGTGGCTGCTTCTTGCTCAACCAAGGTACACAAGCACAGTTCCAAGTTCCGTAAGCGGGGAAGGATGACCTGCCGGGTGAGGCCCTGCATACGGTAGGAGAGGGCCGTATCCAGGATATCCGCACTGGTAGCCCCCAGATGGACCAAAGCCACCGTTTCCCGGGGAACCTTTCGCTTCAGAACCTGCACCAGGGCGCGAATGTTGTGTTTGGTCTTTGCTTCCGCGGCATAGACCTCGGCACAGCTTACCTCGGCCCCGGCCTTTTCCAGGGCGGCCTTCAGTTCTGGGCTTAAGGCGCCCCGCAGGCTCAGATGCGCGGCTATGAGGGCGATTTCCGCCTTAACACAGGAGGCTATCACCGCCTCCTCGGAAATCCAGGGCACCAGGGCTTCAAAGAGTTCCTGTTCTGAGAGAGCATACCGGTGATCCAGGGGAGAGATATTACGAAAAATAGTGCGGGCTTCCATACCAGACTATGACATGGACCAACATACCGGATCAAGAGCGCCAAAGGCCATCTCCGCGCTTCCCGCATACCTTGCTATTTCTTATGCAGTAAGCTGCGGGGTATTAAACCTCATGCAACCTTGAACCGGGAAACCTCAAGGATAAGCCGCTCTATCTGCTTCTTGTTCTCCACGCTTATGTCGTTCACCCGGTTCACCGCTCTGTCTATCTGTTCGGCCCCACTGGCCATCTCCTGCATCCCGTTCCCTATCTCCTCCGTAAGCCGCTCAAGGGTCTTGCTCTCCTCTATCACTTCCCGGCTTCCCCCAAGCATACCTTCGGCACTCTGCTCCACCTCAGAGCTGATCTCCTTAAGGCTCCCTAGAGACTCAAAAATCGCCTTGCTCCCGATCCCTTGCGCTTCCATGGCCTTGCGAACACTCCGCTCCTTATCCGTTACCGTCTGCACCCCTTCGCTTATGGACGCAAAGTGCAGCAAAACCTCATGCGTGGATGTGCTTATCTTATCA
>JAITEL010000069.1 GCA_031282065.1 Treponema sp. | reverse complement strand
TGCCGGGAAACAGGGAAGAAATAGACAAGTATTACTTCATGCCTATGTGGATCAATATCATCAACAAAGAAGCGACCCAGGCATCGGTGGGCTGCTGTCTTTCGGAAGGACTGTTGCGGGCCCATAATATGTCCCTAGACGGATTCCACAATTACTGGCTGGAACATTCCCAAACAGCCCGGAAGTATCTTAAAAACGCCCGTTGTGTGGATGGCATGAAGGGCTGGAGGCTTCCCTGCGCGAAACAGATAGAAAAAAATTATGCCCCCGGCGCTTTTATCATCGGAGACGCCGCTTCGGCGCCTGATCCCTGTTATTACTACGGTATCGCCCCCGCAATGTACGGCGGAAAGATTTGCGCCGATGTGGCGGAAAAGGCGTTTGCGGAAAATGATTTCTCCGCTGAAACGCTCTCGGAATTTCATACCCTTTTGGGAAAGCTGTTTAACGAACAATGGTCCCAATACGTTTCCATTCGTGAAAATATTGTGAGCAAGCGCGAGATCTCCCGGAACCTGATAAAGTTCGCGCTCAGCAAACCTGAATACCCGGACATCTATTTCGGCGCGACTTTCGGAGAGTACATGCAGGCGGTCCTGAAGCGGAACGACGGGCACTTTGCCTTTGGCAGTCATCTTACGGACTAACAAATAGATCCGCGAAGGCTAAAGGCGCTTTCGCGGATCTCTCCTCAGAAGACGAAGGAGGAGGGGGAAGTCTCCCCCTACGCTCCAGCCGCCTACGGCGTCTTCCGCTACCCCCTCTAAGGGACCCGAAGGGTCCCAGGGGGCGCCACCCCCGTAACGCCCCCGCTAAGGGACCTACGGTCCCCCCGAAGTTAAACCCTTCCTCTATGCCCGCTCCGCTTGTTCTGTTCTTTATTCCCTGGTTTTTCACGTATTTAAAATTTTCCAACTTCCCCCTCCTTGAACATTAAAAGTTAAATTGCTGATAACGCCTTAACAAAGGGCTTTCATTGTGATACGCTATAATATTAGGAAGGGGGAACGAACAGGCCATGTGCCGTATGGTGGTGGCGGGTTGTTCCCTCTCGCTACGAAGCCTCCGGCTTTTCCGCTACCCCCACTATGGGCGGGTATATGTTACATGAGATGGTTTGTGGCTAGTAATGAACTTTAGTATTAATAAGTACCGTAATACACTTCAAAGTATTATAGACTATGGCGGCAGTATTAACGAAACCACTATCCGCCGCTGTTTCATAGACCTGGTGAATGATTTTGCGGAAGACAAAAACCTCAAGTTGATAGAAAAACTGGAGTACAGAACCCCACAGGGAACCACTGTATACCCTGATGGAACCTTAAAAGATCGTTTCCGCCTTTCCTGCGGCTATTACGAAGCCAAAGACCCCAAGGATGATCTGGACAAAGAAATAGAAGATAAAACAAGAAAACAGTATCCTCTCGTCAATACCATATTTGAAAACTCTCGTTTTGCGGTCCTCTATCAAAACAATCTTGAGTATATGCGGATAGATATGTCTGATGATGGACAGCTTGAAAAACTTCTAAACGCTTTTATTGATTTTGAACGGCGGGAAATATATCAGTTTCACGCGGCTATTGAGCAGTTTACAATTGATTTACCCAATATGGTCATTTGGTGCCGGGAAGAAATTGAAGCCGCTAGAAGTACCCCTCAATTTCAACAAAAAACAACCGCATTTCTTGAACAATGCCGGCGGGAAATCAACCCGGATTTTTCTTTCGAGGACATTCGGGAAATCCTTATACAACATATACTTACCAATAAATTATTCATCGCCGTTTTCAACGAGGCGGAATTTCATAAAGCCAATAATATAGCCCTCTCCATTGACGCCATCGTGGACACTTTTTTCACCCGTGAAAAGAAAAAAGAATTTGAGGATAAAAACAAACATTTTTATAATGCCATTTCAATTACCGCTTCTCAAATAATGGATCACCACGAAAAACAGGACTTCCTGAAAACCCTCTATGAAGAATTCTACAAGACCTATAATCCCAAAGAAGCGGACCGCTTGGGGGTAGTATACACCCCGGGCCCAATAGTTGATTTTATGGTTCGTACTACCGATGACTTATTGGCAAAACATTTCAATACCGGGCTTGCCGAAAACAATGTAAAAATCATAGACCCTGCCACAGGGACAGGGACCTTTATTACCGCGTTGATAGACTACATTCCCCCCGCAAAGCTGAAGCATAAATACCTGAACGAACTTTTTGCCAACGAAGTGGGCATACTTCCCTATTATGTTTCCAATCTGAACATCGAATATACCTACTGGCAAAAAATGGGCGCGTACCTCGAATTTCCCAATATTTGCTACACCGATACGCTGGATAATTCCTGCTATACCGTTGATACTCACGGACAATCCGATTTAATCAACCTCCTCACCGAAGAAAACGCCAAACGCCTGCAAATCCAGAATGAATCAAAAATTTCGGTGGTCATAGGCAATCCGCCCTATAACGCGAACCAGAGGAATTATAGCAATCAAAACGCAAACCGCCCTTATCCCAAAATAGACAAACGGATACGGGAGACCTTTACCAAAGAAAGCAAAGCGCAGAAAAAACAGATGGAAGGTTTTATGATGATCCGCCCCCGCCCATGAGCGCATTCTATTTCGGGCGAGGTTTTCCCCCCCAGGCTTGCGGCGAGGACGACATCAAGGCATGGATGCTAAGAGATGGGGCAGAAACGTAGAAAACCAGGGTACATAGGTTACCAGGAGCACCACCGCGAATTGGATAAGCAGGAAGGGAAACACATACCGGCAAATAGCTGCAAACGGTGTATTGAACCGGTAAGCGGCCAGGAAGAGATTCATGCCCACCGGCGGGGTGAGGAAACCCACTTCCAAGTTGGTAATGAAAATAATCCCCAAATGGACCGGATCAATCCCATAAGCGGTACCCAGGGGGAGGATCAGGGGTAATACGATGAGGATAGCCGAGAAAATATCCATGAGGCAGCCTACCACCAGGAGGCTTAGGTTGAGGAAAAGGAGAAACAGGTACTTGGATTTAATGGCGCTCTGCATCCAACGGACCAGGGCCTCAGGGGCCTGGGTATCCACGATGTAATAGGATAAGGCCTGGGCGAGGGCCAGAATCGACAGTACCCCTCCGATGATGGGAATGGCCTTGGAAAAGACCCTGCCCAGGTCCCGCAAGGGTATATCCCGGTGGATGAAAACCTCCACCATGAAGATATACAGGACCGCCACCCCTCCGGTTTCAATCAAAGACAGCAGGCCGGAAAAATACCCGCCGATAAGCAGTACCGGCAGCAGAATCTCAAAGGCCGATTCCTGTAAGGCCGCAAGGGCCTTGGAGGGCTTAAAGGGTTCCACAGGGATTTTTGTTTTTATCGACGCGATGATACCAAAGATAATCACCCCCGCAACCAGAATCAGGCCGGGGATGATCCCGCCGAGAAACATGTGGAACACATTGGTCATGCTGGCAGTCCCCACCAAAATGATGGGGATGCTGGGGGGAAAGAGCAGGCCTATGCTCCCTACCGAAGTGAGCAGGCCTATGGAAAACCGCTGCGGGTACTGGACATGGCTGGTTAACACCGTATAGAGTATTCCCCCTAAGGCGAGTATGGTAACCCCCGATGCCCCCGTGAAAGAGGCAAAAAAGGCGCAGATAAGCACCGTGGCGATGATCATGCCCCCCGGAAGCCAGGAAAAGAGGCTGCGAAAGGTATGGACCAGCCGTTCTCCTGCCTTGCTTTCCGATAAGAAGAAGCCTACCAGGGTAAAGAGGGGGATCGCGATGAAACTGTCCTTCGTAAGGGTGGTATATACCTGATTCGCCACCACATCCACTTCACCCCCGGCAGACTGGATCAGAAGGAGGGCCAAGCCTCCCATGACGACAAACAGGGGCGTCCCCGCCAAGGCCGCCAGCAAAAGCAGGATCACCCCGGGGACTCTCAGGTAATAGGCCAGGGTGTACCAGAAGTCAATGAAGGCATAGAGCCTGTCGGGAACATCAAAGCCCCAGCATATCTTGGCCAGCATGGGCAGAGCGCAGAGGGTTCCCAGGAGCAAGGCCAAAACCGGCAGTACCTTTGCCTTCCCGATGAGCGCGGTGTTTGCGGCAAAGCGAAAAGCCATGACTGCGTAGCCCAGGGGAATTATCAAGCCAAAGATCTGATTCGGGATGAAGCCTATCATGCGCCAGGGGGAAAGGCCGATTAAGACAAAGGAAGCCCCGCACCAGGCAATCTGGATGAGGATACAGGCGGATAAGAGCTTATGGGCGAGCATGAAGCGCTCTTTTGTTTTAGGGTTTCCGAAGGTAGCCACCAAGCCTATGGAAAGGTGCTCTTCGGTTTTCGTGGTAAGCATCCCCGATATGAGGCCAACCACCAGCAGGCAATGAATCATAAGGCCGTTGGAAGCAGGTATGCCGGTTTTGAATATAATCCGCGCAAAGGCATCCGCCACCGGAAGCAAGGTAAGACAGATAAGAGAGGCATAGCCGAGTCCTTGTTCAAGGCGATGGAGCATCCCCCAGGGGAAGGGCTTTTCAGCCTTTAGTTCCCTATCCATAGCGCCCCTTTAGCGTCCGCTCCGGTATAACTGTAATATACCGTTTATTTTCTGATAGATCTCCCGGTTAAAGGTGGTACCCAAGAGCGCGGGCATGGCCCGTTCCACATCACTATACCAGGCTTGTTCCTGTTCAGGGCT
Organism: Treponema sp.; assembly: GCA_031282065.1. Taxonomy (GTDB): domain Bacteria; phylum Spirochaetota; class Spirochaetia; order Treponematales; family Breznakiellaceae; genus JAIRLU01. The sequence continues at coordinate 22,830 of JAITEL010000069.1, read as the reverse complement.
TACCTGGTTTACCGTAAGTCCATAGCTTGTCATGGTCTTTACCACACTGCTTTCCAGTTGGGTGATGGAATCGCCGATCTCTTCAGCGATACGCCGAGACGCTTCGATAATCGCGGGCTTGTAAGCCTCAGGAACCCGGCTCCAGGCCCGCTGGTTTAGAATGATCCCCCCCATAAAGGGGGCTATGTTGATGGAGGCCATGTGTTTGGTTATCCCGAAAAGCTGCATACCTCCCACTAAGACCGGGCTTTGGTACACCGCATCGATCATACTGCTGTTGAGAGAGACCAAGAGATCGCTTATCATAACCGGCACCATTTGATAGCCCATGACCTTAAAGGCCTGGCTTATTTCCGGGGTGTCCGGGCTGGTGGCCAATTTTTGCCGTTTCAGGTCCTGGGGAACAAAGACCTCCCTGCGGGAAAAGATTTTAACCCAGCCGGATTTAGCCCAAGCCAGGGTAAAAAAACCTTTCTCGTTGATCTTGGCTTCGAGGTCCGGTTTTATGTCTCTGAGGACCCGTGCCAATTCCGCATCGTCTCTGATGAAGAAGGGAACGCTCAAGGTCATGATCTCCGGGGTGATGAGGTTAAGCCCCGCCGAGGTGAAGACCGCCCCCTGAATCTGATTCAGCCTGAGTTTCCGCAGTACGTCCTCCTCTCCGCCGGCAACCCCGTTATGATAGACCCGTAGTTCTACTTCACCCTTGCTTACCCTGGCCCATTCCTGGGACATACGGTTCAAGGCCGCTCCCCAGGGCGTGTTTTCAGGAGCCATAGAGGCAAGTTTGATGGTAAGCTTTCTTTGGGCAAAGAGCATACATGGATTCCCCATACCCACCACGAACAGAAGCGCCAGCGCTCCTATAAAACAGCAGCTTCTTTGTGGACTCTTTCTTTTTTGCATATTTTCCCTCTTTAATCATACTACACGATCTTTTGTTTGCGTGAAACCTATGGACCAGTAGTTTTACGGTTCTTCCAGGACGGCATCATCCCAATCCATATCGCTTTCTGCCTCAAGAAAGAAATGCTCCGCTTCCTCCAATAGATACCGGGCTTTGCGCTGGGCCAGGATGGTAACCAGCCGGTTTGCCGGCTCTGCATCCGGGTCTATAGCCAAGGCGTTTTCCAGATACGCCTTAAACGTACCATAATCCTGGGCAGGAATACAAACCGCCTGAGCATAGGCTATATAGGGCCCGGCAGAGCGGCCGCCGGATTTCTCCACGGCCCGCTGAAAATACATATCTACCACAGCTCTATCGCCTCCCATACCCTCGGGCATAGAGGCATAGAACAAGAGGTAGAATTCATCCAGGGCCCCGTAATTGAAATCCGGGTCTAAGGCATAGGCCCGGTCAATATAGGCGAGGAGTTCAGGAACCTTACGGCCCAGTTCCAGATCAAAGGGATTGAGGGAATAGGCCGAGAGAAAACCTGCCGCGATCCAATAGAGAAAGGGAACATCCGCTTTTTTCATCTTCCCCAGATACGCAGCTACCTGATCAGGCCCGGTAGCAGCGCCGAATCCCGGGTATCTTTTTTCCAGACCGGAAGCGAGCATGGCCGCGCCGCGAAGGTACAACTTTTTCGCCCGGACATACTGGACGTCCCGTTCATCGTACCGGTCCCAGGGGAGGAGCTGGGCCGGCCCCTGGACAAAGGCATTGGCATACATGACAAACAGGGAACCGGTAGTCAGGATGAGACCCTCATGCTGAGGATTAGCCGCTAAAAGGGATTCATACATCTTAATGGCAAAGGGAAGGGCCTCCCCTACAAGCTGAGGGTCCTCGTCTCCGGTAAAGACCGTACTGCCGCCCTCACCGGTCAAGGCATTAGAAACCGCATTGATAGCCATACGGTTGATGGAACAAGCCCCCAGCCCTAGGATGATACCTATAATAAGGGAAGGGAAAAGGATACGAGGATGCACCGTCCTACCTCCTTAGATACTGCCGCAGGTCCAAGACCCAGGCTAAGTATAGGGTAGCAGATTTTTTAACTCCCATGCAAGAGAGCGCATCTTGGGTATTAAGGCATCCATTGCTTTTTCCCCGTTTTTCTTTAATAATAGCCGCATTATGAGGTAGGGAAAGGATATGAGTGGTTTGATCCATCTGTATATTGGTGATGGGAAAGGCAAGACCACCGCAGCGGTGGGCTTATCGGTCAGGGCTGCGGGGAGGGATAAGCAGGTCCTCTTTGCCCAGTTTTTGAAGAGCAGCCTTACTGGGGAACTGCGCTCCCTGGAGAAGCTCGGCGTCAGGGTAATCCGTTCCACCCTGGCCTTTGGCTTCACCCATCAGATGAATGAGGAAACCCAGGCCCGCTGTAGAGCCGAACAGGGACAGATCCTAGACAGGGTCAGGGAGGCCCTATACGGTGAAGCGGATCTGCTGGTCCTGGACGAGGTACTGGATGCGCTTACTACCGGCATGCTTGATGAGGGAGACCTGCGTTCCCTGGTGGAAAGCAAAGCGTCGGAACTGGAACTGGTCCTCACCGGGCGGAACCCCCCGGCATGGCTCCTGGATGCTGCGGATTATGTTTCGGAGATTAAGAAGCGTAAACACCCCTACGATCGAGGTGTACCTGCTCGTATAGGCATTGAGCGCTGAAGGAGCCGTTCTGATTTAAGCGCTGCCCTTTATGCTTTCGTTATCATCTTCTGCCTTAGCAGGGGCTTTCTTCTCTTTTTGGGGTTTAGGCTTTTTAGGAGCGGCAACCTTGAGCTTAGGGCGAAATCGGACTATATAGGAAACAAGAGAAAAATAGGCTATTAAGGTCAAACTTACCCCCATTACTTGCCAGGAGGTGATGGTCTGGATCAGAAGGTTTTTAAGTTCATCGGAAATTATGACCATATAAACATACTACTGACCGACCAGAATAATTGCAAGTCTGGCATTTTTTATACCCAGGGCTCCTGGATTACCTGACAAAGCTCTCGTGGTATAGTATAGTACGTTATGTTTACCATAATTCCCTGTGCCGCGGGGTGCGGACGTACGGCCATTACCGGATCCCATATTTGCGCGGTTCATGCAGCGAATCCGGAAACAGAAGCCGCTCGCATGGTGGATCATATGCAAAAGCACAAAACCAGCACCGACCTCAATGCCCCGGGTTTACACTTTAAGGACGCCGACTTCTCGGAGCGCCGTTTTTATGGGTGCAATTTCAAGGGTTCCTTCTTTTCAGGCTGCCGCTTTACCGGGACCGTGATGCGGCTGGTTTTTTTCGATTTTGCCGACTTCCTGGATTGCGATTTCACGAAAAGCGATCTGCAATTCGTGTCTTTTGCGGGATCTCGCATACATCGTTGTACCTTTGAAGGTTCAGAACTGGTACATGTTAATTACAGCGGCGCACACACGGCCCACTGCATTTTCAATAACTCCAATCTCTATAACAGCCGCTTTATCAATGCACACATTACCCATGCCGATTTTATTAACTGCAATACCAAACGGGTCAATTTCATCAAGGCCCGGCAAGAACAGGTTACCTTTAAAGCATCCAATACCGCAGAGGCGATATTTGAACCAGATGCCTGCTAAGCAGCCTATGCTAAGGATGGCCCTATGAAACTATTCTTTCATTATTGTCCCTTGAGTTTCAGCAACTGTTACGTCTTAGGCACCGACTTTCCCCTTGCCGGGACGACAAAGGAGCGAGAGCCGCGCGAGGCGGTCCTCATTGATCCCGGTTATATGGACGAAGCCATAGTCAATTTTATAGAACAGAGCGACTATCGCTTGCTGGCAGTACTCATTACCCATGATCATAGAAACCATGTACGGGGTTTACATACCCTCAAGCGTATATATGATGTGGATATTTATGCGGTAAACCAGATCGTTTTGGATTATAAGACCATCCTGGTAAGGGACCGGGATATATGCTGGATAGGCCCCTTCCGGTTGGAGGTCATTTCAGTGCCCGGTCATTCCCCGGACTCTGCGGTTTTTAAGATCGATAACCTGCTTTTTACCGGGGATGTCCTGAGCGCAGGGCTTGTAGGCCGAACCGTCAGCAGTTACGGCGCTGCAACCCAGATGACTGCCCTGCAAAGCAAGATACTCTCCTTACCCGGGGATTTTACGGTGTTACCTGGTCATGGCCCCCCTTCTTCCCTGGAGGCTGAACGGCGTTTTAACGCGGGGATACAGCTCTATGAACAGCGCAAGAACCAACGCCGGGTATTTACGGTGGACTAGGCCCCCGGGCTGTAGGTGGTCTTCAGCTTTTTCTCCTGAGCAAAACGCCGGAGGGCCAGTTCAATCAGCCTATCGATCAGGGCCGTATAGGAAATGCCGCTGGCCTCCCACAGCTTTGGGTACATGCTGATCTTAGTAAAGCCCGGCATGGTATTGATCTCATTGACCAGGATGCTCCCATCGGCTTTAAGAAAAAAATCAACCCGGCTCAGTCCTTCCCCGGCAAGGGTCTTAAAGGTTTTCACGGCCAATGACTGTATGGCCTGCACCGTATGCGCGGGTATGGCTGCGGGAATAGCCAAGACCGCGCCCTTTTCATCAATATACTTGGCGGCATAGGAATAAAACTCATGGGAAGAGATCACCTCCCCAGGAACCGAGGCCAGGGGCTCCTCGTTACCCAGGACCGCACATTCCAGTTCCCGGCCCTGAATATATTCCTCAATAATCACCTTGCGGTCATAGATGAAGGCGGTTTCAAGGGCGCGTTTCAGTGAGGTCTCATCATGTACCTTGCTTACCCCCACGGAAGACCCCATATTCGCGGGTTTCACAAAGAGGGGCAGTCCCAGGGCCTCCTGAAGCTCGGCAAAATCCGGTACCGGCTCATGGGCGAAGAGCACTCTGAAGCCGCCTATGGGGATCCCCGCCTCCCGGAGGAGGCGTTTCATCACGTCCTTGTCCATGCCGATGGCAGAACCCAAGACTCCTGCGCCTACAAAGGGGATATCCGCCAGCTTCAAAAGCCCCTGGACCGTTCCGTCCTCTCCAAAAGGGCCATGCAGGATGGGAAAAATCACATCAATGCACTGCGCTTGTTTCAAGGTGTTTGCATTGGCAATGACCCCGCTGCTTTGGGGGATCAGGGCCACCGAATCACCCGCCGGGTTAAGGCTAATCCGTTGGGGATCCTCTGGGTTAAGGAGAAACTCCGATGCCTCTTCGAGCAGCCACCGGCCTGATTTGTCGATACCCATGAGGATGGGGGTGTATTTCTCCCGGTCCAGGGCATCAAAAACATTTTTCGCGGACTGGAGGGATACCTCATGTTCTGCGGACTTTCCCCCGAATAAAATGCCCACCTTAATTTTTCTGTCCATACCTTCATTATACCCCCAAAGGGGGTTTAAAGCCCATGACGGGCAGTGGCGGTAAGAAATTGAAGCGCCCCTTGCCTGTAGCTTGGGGTGATAAGGACGCACAGCCGGCGGGGGCGGCGTCATTGCGGGGGCGTAGCCAGAAGCAATCCAGACAGGGCTCTCCCCGCAGTGACTTGCTTCCCTCAGCTCGCAATGACGTGGCAGGGCCCCCTTCATATAGAAAACCCGAAGGCACCAAGCTATTCCGCCCCCCAGCGGGGTTAACGCCCATAAAGGGCAGGGGTGGTAAGGACGCACAGCCGGGGGGGGCGGCGTCATTGCGGGGGCGTAGCCAGAAGCAATCCAGACAGGGCTCTCCCCGCAGTGACTTGCTTCCCTCAGCCCCCCAGCGGGGTTAACGCCCATAAAGGGCAGGGGTGATAAGGACGCACAGCCGGGGGGGTGGCGTCATTGCGTGGGCGTAGCCAGAAGCAATCCCAGACAGGGCACTCCCCGCAGTGACTTGCTTCGCTCCGCTCGCAATGACGAGGCAGGGCCCCCTTCACACCGGCAAACGCTCCCTTCACATCGGGGAAATCTTATTACCTGAAGAGAACGGTATAAAAACACAGGACCGTACGGGAGCACCTCAAAAGAAGGGCTTGTTTTTGGGTAAGCATGAGGGGTTTGGGCGTCCGCATGGGGAAGGAGCGCAGCCCGCCCGAAACAAAGCAGCACGCTGCGTATACTTGCCATGGGCTTGACATTTATAAAGGCTTAGGCTGTTATGGGGTATGACTTCCTTAGCCGGCTTTAGCCTCAGAAGCACCCGTACACACGAATGGATCCTCATCACCTCTCATGTTCAGCGTATCGTAGCTGCCTCAGGACTGAGCGAGGGGATCTGCGTGGTCTTTGTCCCCCATACCACTGCCGCGCTCACCCTCAACGAAAATGCGGATCCCCAGGTGCCCCAGGATGTGCAGTTTGCCCTGAATGCGATTTCACCGGATCGCCTGGAATTCCGCCACGCAGAGGGCAATTCCGCAGCCCATACCCAGACGAGCCTGGTGGGTTCTTCCCTTACCCTCATCGTAACTCAAGGGGCCTTGCTCCTGGGCACCTGGCAGGGCATCTGGTTCAATGAGTATGACGGCCCCCGGACCCGGAAGGTCCATGTACGGCTCTTGGGAGAAGGGCCCTGCCCATGAAGGGCATATCCCAGGGCCTGTTCTTCCTTGCCCTGGGGCTGCTGAGTGCCTGCGCCAAGGGCCGCATGGAAAAGCCTGCACCCTATGCCTTCCAGGCCGAGTCCCTGAGCAGGGAGGCGGCCGACGGGAAGGAGTCTCTGCCCGGGACCGGCCTGGGCCAGGGCAGAAAGCTGGTTAAACGCGCACAGGTGCAGATACGCGTGGAGGATCCGGAAGTCTCGGAACAGGCCCTTAACAGGGCCCTGGACCGGTATGGCGGGTATACCGCTTCCAGCAGAAAACAGGAGCATGGCAGGGATTACACTATCCGGGTACCCGCAGCTTCCTATGAGGGGCTGTGGGCAGAACTCCACCGTATGGGGCAGGTCATCCGGGACTCTGAAAGCGCCGAGGATGTAAGCCTGAGCTACTATGACCTGGAGGGACGGCTTGCCACCAAGCAGGAACTGCTGAAAACCTTTCAAAGCTACCTGGGAAAGGCAAAGACCATCGAGGAGATCCTCAGCGTGGAACAGCGGATTGGGGAACTCCAGTATGAAATCGAGCACCTCGGGACGGAGTTCCGCACCCTGACCGATCAGATACAGTATGCCACCATAGAACTGATGATCCTCAGCCCGGCGCTCGCTTCTGAGCCGAACCTCAAGGAGCGGCTCGCCGCTTTATACCGTTCTTTTGGGGAGTCCCTGGCGACAGCGGTGGTGGTCTTTGCGGGGATACTCCTGTACGGCATACCGGGCGTCCTGGTCTTGGGTTTGCTGTATGGGCTGCTCTTGGGGAGAATAGGCCTACTGAGAAAGCTCTGGCGTGTCCTCTCAGAGAAATGAAGGATACCTCACGGTATAGGAAATCCGCCGGACTACCGCCACTGCCTAGCGCCACCTTCCGCGTCCCTGGAGGGGATGTGTCCTGTGTGCCCTTCGGCGGTTTTCCGGCGGCTCAAGGTCTTCTACCTTATAAAATGGATAATATTTTCCTTTCGCGGCGCGGCTTTGAGGTTTTCGTTGTTTTTGAACCCTAAGGCCACGGAGAAATACGGTTTATAACCGGGAGGAATGCTTAGCGTATTAAGAACCGGGCGTCCTTCCCCGGTGGCCGCAAGCAAATCAAGCCCGCTAATCCAACAGGATCCGATATGCAAGGATTCAGCGGCAAGAAGCATATTCTGAACACTGACGGCACAGTCAAGCTGGGGAAGCAAGGCCGCTTCATTACCCGAAACAAGGATTACCGTCGGCGCGTGATAAAACAGATGGTATTTTTCGTTCTTACCCTGGCTTTGCAGAAAGGGATTGTCCAAGGATGCGTAAATACGTTTTACGGCTTCCGAGAGTTCATGCAGCAATCCTGTGTTTTGTATAACGGTAAAATACCATGACTGATCTCCTCTGCCGGACGGCGCATACGTGCCGGCTTCTATAATAGCGGCAATTTCCGCATCAGCTATCTGCTCCGGCTTAAAGCTGCGAACGCTGCGTCTGTTCCTGATAGTGTCCAAGGTACTATTCATTATGAACCTCCATAAAAATATATCAGTGAATACCTGGATTTTCTATCATAGGAACGGGATGTATGGCTGTCAAGGGTTCTTGCAGCGCGGAATTTTTCTGAAGGGCATACCGCCACCAGCGGCGGGGAGCGGATGTACGGAAGGCATGGATAAAAAGCGGGCTGCCGGGGGCTCCTTTCCCAAAATCGCCTGATTCGGCGGCCTCCTTAGGCGAAGGTGCGCCTGTACTTTCTCAATGACATATTCCATGAGCTTTTTATTTGCTTCTTCCCTTTGTAATTTGTGTTCCTTTATTATGGTCTCTATGCCGGTATAAAGAGTATCAACAAATACCTTTGAGACTGTTTTCCCGCTTATATCAAATTGTCCTATATAGTGTGCTGTCTCATGTCCATAATCAGTCAGCAGTTTGTCATATTCAGGTTTATTGTTTGTATAAAACTGTTCAAAACCGGTATCCCGGTAAAATTGTTGTAATGCCGCAATGAATGCTTTATAAGGAAAGATGGCATTAGGTATAGCTCCGAAATTGTCTTCATACTGTGCGCTTGTTTTTAATTCCGGCGGATCTGAATAACACAGAGCCAGCTTTAGAAAGGCCGAAATATCCATAACAGCATTGCTCACATGATTGTATAATTTCAAAGTCTCATGATTTTTGAATGGTCCAAAATATTCCGCTATCGTGTTTTTATACTTACATGAAAAAAGTTTTTTGCCGGTACATTGCATTGACAGATTGTCCCAATAAGCACAAAGCGTTTGAACGACCGTTAGTAACTCAAACCGTTTATCCAGTAGGATTTCCATTTTTTCTTTTCTTCTCTTCTCCTCAAACGGTCAAAGGCCTAGGGCGCCCAGGGTTCCCTGTCCGCCCTCTCCTGCGGCTGTCCCGCGCAGCCCTGAGACAGCCGCCGCGGACTTGCCTTAAGGCACAATGGCCTCCACCACTTCCCCGAAAGGCCCCTTTTCCCCTTCCGCAGGCCCTTCCCAGCGCCCGCAGTAGTAGACCTTCTTCCCTCTATCCCCCTCCTCAAAGTCGTTCACCCAGGGGCTGGCCGTGTCATAGCCGGATTTGATAAGCTCCTCCTCAATGCTCACCGGATGCCCCTCGAGCACGGCCCAGCGGATCTCTATCCCCGCCACGCCCTCGGGCTTCCCCCGGTGCTTGCTCCCCCGGTCCCGGTAATGCACCAGGTGCCGCCGGGGGGTTCCCGTGTCAACTTCCAGCTCGGGCACCGTCTCCGGCAGGGGCCGCTTGCTCCTGCCCGTTTTGTACACGGGAATCCCCATAGCCACCCTGTCCTCGTCGCTCACCGCAGGATTCCGGGCAAGATAGGCCTGCACATACACCCGCAGGGCCTTCTCGCAGACCTTGCGGGTGTCCTTCTTCCGCTCCATGTCCACCTTGCCGTAGTTCGGGTCGGCCAGTTTGGCAAGGGCCGCCTCAAAGTCGGCCAGGGGCGTTTCCAGGCTCACCTGGGGGCTGGGGATGAGCCAGCCGCTGAAACGCGGCAGGCTGTAGGTGTACAGATTTTTCGCCCAGGCGAGAAAGAGGGCGTCGTTGGTCTGAATATAGTCTTTTTTCGGCATTGCATGAGCTCCTTTGGGGCAGGGCATACTGTCCCTGGAAACAGGCTACCTCCGGCATCCTATGGTGTCAAGCCCCCCGCCACAGGTAAGCTTACTTACGCCATAAGTAAGCCTACTTACGCCATAAGTAATATTACTTACGTCATAAGTGAGCTTACTTACGCCATAAGTGAGCTTACTTGCGTCATAGGTAATATTACTTGCGTCATAGGTAAGCTTACTTGCGTCATAAGTAATATTACTTACGCCATAGGTAAGCCTACTTACGTCATAAGTAAGCCTACTTACGCCAAAGGTAAGCCTGCTTGCGCCATAGGTGAGCCTGCTTGCGCCGTCCGGGAGCATAGGAAGGGCCCGGCGGTGTACCGGCGCTCAGGCTATCCCGGTATCCCTGCCCCCAGGGAGCGTATCCTTAGGGGTTTCCCCAATGGCTTGCTTCACCGCCCCGGCAGCAAGCCGCTCCAGATTACCCGCCAAGGTGTCGTGAAGCTATTCCCCTTGCAGGTTATGCCAAAAATGTATTTTTTAAAACCCAAGATATATTTACAACCTATGAAAAATATTGATGAAATAACTCAATCTGAACAACATGCAATAATAGAAGTTATCCATAGGGCTGGTGCAAGAGAATTGATCATTATAAAAGATGAATATGAAATAGATATAAACCGGACTAGAAATAGATTTTGAATCATCATGATTGATAGATAAACTGCTGCATCCGTTTAAGTTTTTAAAAATAATATTAAGAAATTATACAGGAAATTAAAGACGAAAGCATAAAATATGAATAAAAATCCCCGCCCCAAGGGGCGGGGATGCGCCGCGGGCTATAGCGAAAGCATGACGATACAGCAGACCCTTGAAATTCCGGCGAATCACCGGATTTAATCACTAAACAAGTTTTTTTAAGCGCGGGTTTGTCCCGGCTTCCTGTATGGTTTACCTTAAAGGCGCTCCTGCCCGGCTGCTTATCTCCCTCAGGCCGCTGAAGAGCATATCCCCCAGGTGATCCATATGCTCGTATACTTCAGGGTGATCCTGGAGGTAGCTGAGCCGGTATAGCCCCGCGGCCTTGGTAGCAGCCGGCAAATTTGAGGGTCTTCTCCCGCCCGGTATACCCCCGGGCTGCTCTGAGGGCGCTCATGGCGGCCTCGGTACCGGAATTAACCATGCAGACCATTGCCCTCCTTAAGAGCGGCCTTGGTTTAATGGGGCTAAGCTTTTCTATTTGAGACACGAGCTGTTTTCGCTAACAGTTTTCATGAGGCAATGCGCGTACTGGACAAAACAGGGAAAATGCTGCAAAATAAAAACTATGACCCAGTCGTTAGAAGATTATCTTGAAATGGTGAGTTTCCTTTCTGATGAGGGTGAAGTCCGGGTAACGGATATAGCATCGAGGCTGGGTGTTTCAAAGCCTTCGGTGTTGACCGCCCTTAAAGTGCTGGAAGAACAGGGACTCTTAGAGCATGAACGGTACCGCAGGGTCTCCTTGACGGCAAAAGGGGTCAAGGAGGCCGGGGAAATTCGCCATCGCCATAATTTCCTCACCTCCTTTTTGCGGGATATTATCGGCGTGAACCCAGAGACCGCAGAAAAAGATGCCTGTAAAATGGAACATCTCTTATCAGAAGAAACCCTGCAAAAAATGAAAGCCTTTGCCCAGAAAAAGACCGTAAGCCCCCATGAATCGCTTGCTCCCCAACCAGTACTTTGAGGCCTACTATCGGGCTATCTACCGGGACCGTTGGGAAGCCCTGCGAAAAAGCCTGCTTGAAAAGCACTCAAGCATAGCCTATACCCAAGGACTGAGGGTTCCTTATAGCTTGGACCGAAGCTCCATAGTAGCCGCAGCCTCCCTCAGGCTTCCCGATGCAGGGCTCATCCTGGATGCCTGCGCCGGTCCCGGGGGAAAGAGCCTGGTCTTGGCCGCTGCTATGGGAGCGAAGCTGAGCCTTTTGGCCAATGAGCCTTCCCGTGAACGGCGACGGCGGCTCCTCCAGGTGCTGGAGGAGCATCTGGAACCAGAGAAGCGCAGCCGGGTGGCGGTGTCAGGGTTTGATGCGGCGAGCCTGGGAGGCAGAAAAAGCGAACATAACCGCTTTGGAGGCATACTCCTGGACGTCCCCTGTTCCAGTGAACGGCATGTCTTAGGCGATGAAAAGGCCCTGGCGCAATGGAAGCCCGGCCGTCCCCGGTTTCTTGCCCTGCGGCAGTGGGCACTGCTTTCCGCAGCCTTTCTGGTATTACAGCCCGGAGCCTCCCTGGTCTATGTTACCTGTGCCATCTCTGAGGAAGAAAACGACAGGGTGGCTTCCCGGCTTTTGAAAAAGTACGGCTCTGAGGTAGCGCTGGATGAACCGGACTTCCCGGAGGGTGAAAAAACCGCCTTGGGAAGGCTCATCCTCCCGGATGTGTCCGAGGGTATGGGCCCCCTCTATGTGGCCCGGTTCAGGAAACAGCTCTCCTTTCCCTCAAGTTCTTCCTTACGCGCAGGGCGTAAAGGTTAATTTCTGTTTTTGCCCATCCTCTTCGATTTCGTAGATAAGTACCCCTGAATCCAGTACGGATTTCGTACAGCGGGAGTGCTTGCCTGATAGAAACTGCTGAACATAGCTGTCCACCTGGTCCGTATCCACTTCGCTCACCGACACCTGGGGATGGGCTTCCCCGGCGCAGGGATTAACGAGCTCCCGTATTAATTCATATTCCATGGTTTTCTCCGTTATAGAAAGTATAGCACAAACAGAAGAGAAGCAATAGCGATTAGGGGTAATATATTGACACATACCGTACTCTTATTGATAATAAGAGCCTAAGGAAGGAGCTATGAAAAACATTATTACTATGCTTATTTTAGGAATATCCATCATTATCGGTGTATCGATAGTATCAATGAGTCTTGTCATTATAAAAACAAAAGAAGCAGGACATATTACGGTAACTGGGTCAGCAACGGTGTCATTTACATCGGATTTGATTGTGTGGCGAGGGGCCTTTTCTAAAAAAGCTATGACCTCAAAAGAGGCGTATGAGAAATTAAAAATAGATACTAATACGGTGAGGGATTATTTGCTTAACAGAGGGGTTAAAGAAGAGGAACTGGTATTTTCATCTATCCTTATGGATGAAAATTATGAACAAGCCTATACCCAAGACAGAAGTTTTATAAGGAGAACCTTTACCGGTTATACGCTTACTCAAAATATAACGATACAATCCTCTGAAGTGGATAAAATAGAAATGATATCACGGGATATAACCGAATTAATAGATATGGGAGTTGAATTATTTTCCATGTCACCAGAATATTATTATACCCAATTAGATGCGATGAAAATCGATCTCATTGCTAAAGCCGCAGAGAATGCCCGAATACGGGCTGAAAAAATTATAGAACAATCAGGAGGAGCAATCAGCACCTTAAGAACGGCAAGCCTTGGCGTATTTCAAATAACCGCAGAAAATTCTTCGGCGGAAAGTTATAGTTATAGCGGTGCATTTGATGTCGCTTCAAAAAACAAAACCGCCTTTATTACAACCCGACTTGAATATAATGTTAAGTGAGGTTTTTCAAAATGTCATCTTTCGAAAAAATCAAAGAGCAAAAATACTAAAAGGGATGGGTAGATAAACCCTGATTCCGTGCATGTGCCCAGCCTGTCTGCAGGGCCCTCCTGCAAAATGCGGGGTGGGCGTAAGATGTGAGTACCCCAAAGCCTGGCACCCTGTTTATTGCCAGAAAACCTAAACATCTGCTAGAATACAATCATGTATATACCACGAGACCGTCTGCCTAAACTGCTGCAGCAAAGTTACGACTCTCGTCTAGCCCTCATCCTGGAAAGTATCCTTATCGGATTGTTGGTGGGCCTCATCATTGCGCTCTTTAGATACCTCTTAACTCAGGCCGATAGCCTACGGCAGGGGATTTACCAAGGATCCCATACGCCGGTCTATTGGCTGGGCGTAAGCGCGCTCCTCGCGCTTATCGGCCTTTTTTTGGGGTTCGCCGCGAAGGTATGGCCGCTTACCAAAGGGAGCGGTATACCGCAAATAAAAGGAGCCTTGACCGGGAACCTGCCCTTGAACGCTCAGGAGTTGCCCGTAAAGTTACTGAGCGGCTTCCTCGGATTGGGCGCAGGTCTTTCCTTAGGCAGGGAAGGGCCTTCTGTACAGATGGGAGCCTATGTGGGAAAGGGGGTGTTGTCCCTATTCCCCAAGTCGAAGCAGGAACAGCATTGGCTTATCGCAAGCGGTTCTGCCGCAGGCGTAGCCGCAGCCTTTAATGCGCCCTTAGCAGGGGTTCTTTTTGTGCTGGAAGAGTTCCAGGCCTCCTTCTCCCCCCTGTTTTTAGCCTGCGCGATGGGGGCTTCCATAAGCGCCGATGCAGTGGCAGGCTTTTTCTTTGGCTGGGGGCCGGTCTTTGATTTCCGGTACATCGCGGTCCTGTCCTTGAAGGATATGCCCTGGGTTATGCTCTTGGGGCTAGGCTGCGGACTGCTGGGGGACCTCTTTAAACGGCTGCTCTATGCCTTCCTTAATGCCTATGAGCGATGCAAGATCCCCCAGCTTCTTCGTCCGGTGCTCCCCCTGCTCCTTTCTATACCCCTTGGCCTGTATTGCTTTGATGTCCTGGGAGGAGGCCATGCTCTGATAGAATCCCTGGCTCATAAGGAGTGGACCCTGGGTATGGTCTTCCTCATTCTGGTGGCTAAAATCCTGTTCACGACCTTTTCTTATGGATCAGGAACCGCAGGGGGGATTTTTCTGCCTCTCCTGGCCTGCGGCGCTTTAAGCGGGGATCTCTTGGGGCTGTACCTCTTACAGACCGGATACATCATCGAAGGGCAGAACCTGAATTTCATCATCTTAGGGATGGCCGCTTTTTTTACCGCCGTGGTCAAGGCGCCGATTACCGGTATCGTCCTTATCCTGGAGATGAGCGCCAACTTCAACCACCTGGGAAACCTGGTCCTGGTTTGCCTGTGCGCGCTCATAAGCGCGGACTTGCTCGCTTCCCGTCCCGTGTATGTGGTGCTCTTGGAACGGCTTTTGGGTCGGGGCACTGCCTCGCCTCAATGCCATGAGGGAGATAAGGCTGTATAGCACCGGGAAACCATGATTCCCTACAAAAGGCTCCCTTCGCCATTGGGCTTGCCTTTACGGATTCCCGCTTCAAAGCGGTGAAGGGCTTTGTTCGGGTCCGTTCCCCTGCGCTCTCATCCAGGATAAACGCATAGCAATTCCCCGGAAGCTATTGAGCTGCCCTCTCCCCTAGGGGAGAGGACTATGGCCAAAAAGAGTATGCCGATCAGCGAACTCAAAAACCTCATGGGAGAGACGGGGCTTCTCAACAGCGGCCCGGTGGGGATAGTTGCCCCGGGGGAACTGCTGGATACGATTGAGGAGCGGGGGCCAGTGGAGACCGGGGATACGCTGAACAGACAGAAGGAGACGGTGGGGGAAGTGATTACCGTGAGTTCGACTCTTAGGTGATGCTTGTCTTTCCCCCAGGCTGAGGGTGACTCTCAACCTGGGCTGAGGGTGACTCTCAACCTGGGCTGAGGGTGACTCTCAACCTGGGCTGAGGGTATCTCTCAACCTGGGCTGAGGGTATCTCTCAACCTGGGCTGAGGGTGACTCTCAACCTGGGCTGAGGGTATCTCTCAGCCTGGGCTGAGGGTATCTCTCAGCCTGGGCTGAGGGTGACCGCCCTCCACCTGGGCAGTGGGGAGCTCCTGCTCCCCACTCAAGGTTGATGGTCTATGCGTTTATCCCGGCTCTCATCCATAAGCGCTTCTCAAGGAAAGGCCTTCTTTCACCCGGATGAGGCTGCTTTACTCAGGGCCTTTATAGCAGATATCCGTAAGTCATATCCGGATGTGCTTACCGGATTGAATGCGCTGGATTTTGATTGTAAATGCCTGTGGGAGCGCTGTGCATGGCATGGCATACTCTTTAGCCTGGAACGGTCCAAAAACCTGGAGTCGGTGTATTTGAGCGGGGAAGGCCGCAGTTCCGCCACAGCCTTGGTACCGGGCCGTCAAGTGCTCGACGCGCTGAGGCTTGTCCGTTCCGGGCCTAAAGAGCAAGGGGTACACTTTGCCGATTATACCTTGGAAACCGCATCCCAGGTACTCTTAGGCAAGGGTAAGCTGCTTACTCATGAGGGAAGCGAGCGTATAGCCCCTGTATACCCAGGATCCCCTCGGTTTGGGGTATATGGTTATCAAGAGGCGGTACTGGTCCTGCATATCCTCAAGCAGACCGGCCTCTTCCGCCTTACGGTGGAGAGCGCCTGTCTTACCGGGGTTACTCTGGATAAGACCTGGACCAGTGTGGCGAGTTTTGAGCGACTCTATGGGGTGGAACGCCTTAAGCGTGGTATTGCGGTACCGCAGGCGGCTTACTAAAAGGGCTATAGGGACTCTGTTCTGGAGGCATCGGGAATCGTACAGGTATAGGTGGAGGTGAAGGGCATGGAAGCGGTGAGGAGCGATGTCACCCCTTTGGCAAGGAGGCCCCAGGTAGAACTTTTGGCATTGGTCTTTTCCGGTGGAGGGGAAGAGGAACTCCGCAAGAAGCTTGAGGAGACCATATGGCACATGCGCCGGGGGATCATACCTTACTGCTCAAGAAAGACCGGCAGTTAGAACTGTTTTCATGGTTTTACCGTGAGTTCGACCGCATCCTGTGCCCTTATAGCGCAGGTATACGGGCGTTTTGGGGCTATTTGACGATAGTATTTGGATATATCTTGTCTGGAGGGGAGGCTTCCACTGCCGGTAAGGGCCGGCTCCTGCTGGACACTATAGATAAGGATGAAAGACGCCCATGAGGAGAGCCCGCTTTATCGGTTAAGGGATCGGGCCAATGAGGACGGATGTTCCGGTGGCTCCCATCCTAAGCGTATGGGCGGCTTTTGGGTTATCCTCAATATTCTGGAAAAATATACTCTAAAACTAGTTGACAGATACTGAAGCTCTCACTTATGTTTCAAGATAAATTAAACCAAATGGAGCATGTTATGATTCTGTATGAGACCATAAATACCCAGCGGATTTCCAGACGGATCCTTGGAGACGAGGTATACTCGTCAGAAATGCCCGTCGTGATGCCCCTGTGGAGCGCATATTCCCCGGAGTATTGGCAGTACCCCTCAGATGGTACTGACCATTTTCCTTCTCCTTGTCTTAGCTTTGATGATGAGGATGACGAAGATGAAGATATCGGCGATGATAATAATTTCGACGATTTAGACGATGACTTCGATGACGATTTCGATGATGATTTTGACGACGAGGGCGAAGAGTTTGAGGAAAATTTTGAAGATGAAGAGTTTGAGGACGATTTTGAGGACGAAGAGTTTGATGAATAGCAACGGCCCGGGTCGTCTGTAGGAGTTTCTTGCACCAATACATAAACCGGGTCAGTAATAGGGGAAAACAGGCTAGATGTTGCGCTTGCCTTGCAAAGCACATTTGCCGCAAAAGTCCGTAGCTTTAGGCGGGGATTTTGGGTATACCAGTATGCCAAAGGAACAGCAGCTTACAGGCCCTTTACCCTGCAGGGCTTGGGGACTCCTCCTTATAAAAAACAATGGGGGCAGCGCTCCAAAGTCGTTCCAACTCGTAAAAGGCCCTTGTCTGAGGGGTCATCAGGTGAATCACGATGACCCCCATATCAATAATACGCCATTCCTCCTTATGAGAAAGGCTGGAGCTAGGCCGAGGAGATCGCCTGAGTATATCTATACCCTTTTCCCGGGAAAAGTCTTTGATGTGCTGTTCCAAGCCCTGTAAATGGGTAGTGCTGGTTACTGTGGCTATCACAAAAAAGTCGGTCCACCCATTGAGCTTCCGCAGGTCCATAACCAGCACATTTCCCCCTCGGTAATCCCGCAGTAGGATACCCAGTTCAATGGCCGCAGTAGATACCGAATCGGGCGACGGGTTCTTATCCGTCTGAAACATATCGTCCATTAAAATCACTCCCGATAATAAGGGTAAAATCAGATCTATATTCAACATTTTGTATGGTCATTTCCAGTTCCAGATTGGTGTTTTGTTGTGCTTCAACCTGAATGTTTTTACAGTGGATAATATCCCCCAGTATCTTGACCATACTCTCATTGCCTGATCGGTCTACGATAAGGGTAGCCTCGTAGGTCCGATCCGCATTACCAATGGCAATGACATCATAGCCAAAACTCTGAAGCAGTTCCGCGGTTCTCCCGGCAAGGCCGTTGATCATCGTCCCATTGAGCACTTCCACCGTAAAAACCCGTTCAGTAAAGGTCCCTTCCATCTGTCTGGTGAGCCCTCCTAGGGTTTGCCGCACAATTTCTTTGATGAGACTGCCGTCATAGTAGGGAAACAAGAGGGTCTGCCCTGAAACCTCCCGAATATTCCCTCCTACGGATTGTATACTTATCCTGTCCATATCAATTCCCGCATACTCATCAAAAAGCCGGGTTCGGATACGGGGATTCATATCGGTTTTGAGCATACCCTGATAGGCTTGCGCTACCAAAGGGGTCTTAAGCACCTCGTTTTTCTCCCCCAAGCGCTTAAGAAAACCAAGGAAAAACCGTTGTCTACGGAAGGTGATGAGTTCCTGGTCTTCATCAGGGAGTTCATAGGTAACGTAGCTTGTCGCCTTATCGCCGTCAAGTCGGGTTATCCCTGAAGGAAAGAGAATGGCCCCGGATTCCTGGTAGATTTCCACTGGAGCAGGAATGAAGAGTTCTACTCCTTCAATCAAGTCCACCACTTTGCAGAGATTTTCGGTATTCAAAACCAAGAAAAAGCTGATATCAATACCCAAAAGCCGTTCTATTTCTTGTTCAAAGGCGGTTAGTTTTTCAGGATCATAGACTATATCAATCCGATCAACCCGGTTGATCTTCTGTAAAATCAAGCCCAGTTCACCAGGTATATCAAAGATCGCTGCCCGTTTGGTGACCGGATAGTACATAAGCACATAGGTACCCAGGGGTTTGGCATCCCTCTCAAGGACAAAAAGGGTATTGATGACCCGGTCTCTGGTAAGGACCCCTTCGATTGGGTCGGCTCGCAGGGCCACCACGGTGATAAAAATACCGGCTCCGAGCAGTACCACAATAGTTCCCAGAAGAAACGCACTGGCATCAATTTTTGCTTTCTTCACCGATTGTTCCTTTTGTGTACGGTCTCAAAAAGGCGCAGGGTTCCCTCGGAAATATCTAAGGCTTGAGAACGAAGATATCCCATGGTCTCTTCTAAAACCGCTCCAAAAAGCCGGTCCAGATCCGCCTTCTCCCGGAGTTCTTGGATTGCAGGATCCAGATCTTCCCGAGAAATTTCAAGCTTATCCGCAATATACACCACCTTTGCCAAGGGTCCCATGCCAATACCGCCAGTGGTATGAAGTCGTACTGCTTCAAGGATAGCTTCATCATGAATGTTAAACCGCTTCTCCAGCACTACCGCAGCAGCCCGGCCATGAAGCAGGGAGGGCTTTTTCCGCTCCATAGCATCAATGTCCTTCCCGTCCATCCGAGCCCAGGTGAGCATTTCCTCATCCCCCAAAGACTTACATATATCATGAGCAATACCGGCTAAGTACCCTTTTTGGGGATCTAGGCCAAAACGCAGACACAGATCCCAACAGAGGAGGGCCGTATTCCGGGAATGGAGGAATCGGGAAAAACTCACCGTCATGCGGACAGCGGTTTCTACCCCGCTAATAAAGCCCCAAAGGTTCGGTATAGCGGGAATTGGATGCACAACAGGAACTGTTCCCTGGGCCATATATCCATAAAGCTTCCGGTCTTCAATGATAGCCCGGGCTCCGGTAGGTACCAGGTAACGCCAATTTCCTTGATCCCGGATCCTATCCCGCAAGACCGCAGAAGAGATTTCTATAATTGCATTGTTAAGCTGTTTGTGAGGATGGGGGAACCTTTCGGATTCTGCGGTAATACGACGAGCAATGATAATATCCACCTGACTCATAATTTCCGAAGCCCGTCTCCAGGCAAGAAAAGTCCCGGCCAGATCATCCCCCAGGACCAGCCCAAGTTTTCCTTCAGGACGATAGCGGGCAATGATATCCCTGATGGTATCAATGGTATAGGAAACCCCTTTCCGTCTGATCTCACAGTCGTCCATAGTAAGTCGGGGATCACCGGGGATCGATGCGGCCAGCATGTCCAGGCGGTCTTGAGGACTACCACCCACGGCTCCTTGTTTAAAAGGAGACTGATAGGTAGGAATGAGAATGATTCGATCATACTTCAAGGCGCTCAAGACCGTATCTGCCAATACCAGATGCCCCGCATGGACCGGGTTAAAGCTACCGCCCAAGATCGCAAATTTCATGGGATCTGTATCTCTTCGGGTTCATTGCTCGTATTAGTACAAACCAGGGTTCCCAAGCAGGCCGCTAATTCCGGGAGACCTACCCCAGAAAAGACCGAAATACCCAGCACCTTTTCTTCGGGATATGCCTTTTTAAGCTGGGCTAAACGATCGGCCGCGCCTGGCATATCCAGTTTAGTCCCCACCAAAACCCGGGGTTTTTGAATTAATTCCAGGGAAAATACGGCAAATTCTCTGTATACAATCGAAAAAGCCTCCTGATATGTATCCTCAGAGAGATCGATTAAAAATGCAAGGGCTGTGGTACGAGCAATATGCTTTAAGAAACGAATCCCCAATCCTACCCCCCGAGAGGCCCCTTCCATGAGTCCCGGAATATCTGCAAGAATAATATCCCGGTCATCCAAGCTCAAGACCCCCAGATTGGGTATTTTGGTAGTAAAAGGATAAGGGGCAATCTTAGGCCGGGCATTGGTAAAGTGGTTGAGGAGGGAAGACTTTCCAGCATTAGGGAGGCCCACAAACCCTATATCTGCCAAGAGTTGCAGTTCAACCCGAAGAAGCCGGTGTTGCCCCTCTTTTCCGGGTAAAGCCCTACGAGGAGCCTGCTGAACTGAAGACTTGAAGTGTATGTTACCCCAGCCTCCATTTCCTCCCTTGAGGAACACAAAGTCCTTTTCCTGCTTTCCAAAATCCCGAATAAGTTCCCCGGTTTTCCCGTCCTTCAAAAGGGTTCCTGGAGGCAGAGGAATACATACATCTGCTCCCTGCCTGCCGTATCGGCCAGAACCTTCTCCGTCTCGACCATTTTCCGCCTTAAAGGAAGACTTATACCTTAGATGAGCTAAAGTACGAAGGTTACGACGTACCACAAAGATCACATCGCCTCCTTTTCCCCCATCTCCTCCTGCAGGTCCTCCTCGGGGAACGTACTTTTCACGCCGAAAGGCTATGCAACCATTTCCACCGGAACCTGAAAAGACTTCGATAAGCGCTTCGTCGGCAAATTTTTCCATTTTTTCCAATTTGTCGGGCAAAGGAGCATCTGTAGGGAGCACAGGCAGCTTTTATATCTTACCTGAGCCTTTTACGGAACCAAGAACCAAGGCTCAAAATAAGCACTTTTTCCAATACATCTCGGTATTATACCCCACTGATACATATACCGCTCAACGCCCTTATTCTGGGGTTCCTGCTGGGATAATCCCTGCCAATTTCCGCCCCCGACGACTTGAGAAAGACACGGTCCCGTCCACCAGGGCAAAGAGGGTATAGTCCCCACCACACCCTACATGGGTACCAGGATGTATCTTCGTACCGCGCTGCCGCACAATAATGGTCCCCGCCTTGACCAGGGATCCTCCTGATGTCTTAATACCTAGATACTGAGGATTAGAATCCCGTCCGTTTTTAGCGCCGCTGCCGCCCCGCTTTCGAGCCATAATAGCCCCTCCACTCTGTAGTTGTAGTTATTATACAATGATTCGGGTATTCAGTAGCTACTGCCTCAAGCCCTTCTTTAAGGAACATCCCTATGGCAAAAAGAAAATCTCTTTCCTGAGGGGCATATTCAAGTTCCATCCAGAAAACCCCGGGCTCTTCTGCGCAACCCTGTACCTGTATCCCTTCCTGCAATGAAAGTACCCGTAGAGCAGTCTTCGTGAGAACCGACACCGCGGCACAAACGACATCACTGCCTTTAGGCCCTGCCTTGGCGTGGCCTTGTACACCACAACCGACGAGAAGCCCTGCTTCATCTAAAGCCAAGTCGATCCCGATCATACAGGTTATGATGCTCCTAAGATATCTCCGATTTTAAGTAGCGAATAGAGTTGCCGGTGCCCCTGCTTACGACGGTAATCCTTTTTAGATTTATACTTAAAAACGATAATTTTCCGGTCTTTTTCATGGGCTGTAACCACAGCAGATACCTTGCTACCCTGCACATAGGGGGTTCCCACCTGGAGAGTTTCGCCTGCAATGAGGAGCACTGAGTCAATATCCATAGTGGTACCCACTGCTGCATCAATGCGATCAACCTTCAACAAGGCTCCTGGTTCGGCTTTATACTGTTTTCCCTTAAATTCTATCAATGCATACATGAACGATGGTCCTTTTTCAAAGAATAGTATAATTATAGCTCAGGGCTATTCGGTACGTCAAGTGACCACATTGCCTCATCAAAAATGCTACCGAAAATGGCCTATGCCTCAAATAGAAGGTAATGTTCTGGACTTATTGTTATAAATGCAGATATAATATACGAAAAACTTTACGAAGGGGAAGGTATGGTAGCGGTAGCATTAAAATGCCCATTTTGCGGAAGTGAGGATGTCCGATCTTATGGCACATCAAACGGTAAAAAACGGTACGCATGTAATAATCGCATCCTGTTCTCATAAAACATTTTACGTGGAATACCGCTATAACGGCTGCAAGCCTGAGGTAAAGAAAGCCATAATCAAATGGGCGGTTGACGGGGCCTGAATACGGGCGACGGCGCGGGAATTAGGTGTAAGCACCGATACGGTCATAAAAGAATTAAAAAAAAGAAAAAGAAATAGATTACGTGAACAAAGAGTACCTTGAATCCCACAAAAACATCACTATCCAGGTTGAAATGGATGAAATGTGGCGTTTTTATCACGATAAGAAGCATCAAATCTGGCTGTGGTGGGCTATTGACCATGAAACCGGCGCGGTCATCGCTTTTTGGTTTGGGACACGGGAACCAGCAATTCCAAATTCAAAAAAAGATGCCTAAAATAAGGCATGGGACGGAGAATACTTAAACCCTTTATCGGGTATCTTGATAAGGCGGCGGAGAAACTGCCTGAGTGTCGGG
>JAITEL010000173.1 GCA_031282065.1 Treponema sp. | reverse complement strand
CTTCTCTTTCATGCGAGGAGATACCAGATGCTCCACCAGTTCTCCGAATCGATTGCTCAGCTTCCCTATTGCCCTGTTGGTCTCCTTGATTTGCCGGTTAGTTTCTGCAATCATCTCCTGAAACTTCCGGTCGCTCTCTTTAATCATCTCCTTGAACTGCCGGTCGGTCTCCTGAAACAGTACCCATACCTGCTCAAAATTGAGTCCCCCAGTAGGTTCCTTTACGTCCATGTATGCTTCTCCTCCTCTCATCTATAAAGTAATTGGATGTACGATACTCATATACAGTACAGCTGATACACCCTGGGGATCAACCGTATCAACTTGCCCTTGTTTTTTAGTCAAAAACCGGCCTTGCATCTCTTTGCAGCTTCCTATAGGTGAAAAAAGTCTTGCCTGTATCCTAAAAGTTCATAAAGTGCGGTATATAGCAGCTCACTGCAATAACCTTGACATTTGCCGGCGCTCTATCAATACTGAATACGAACGAAATTGAGTATGTTGTCGTTGAAGGAGAATACTATGGCAATCGAGATCAGAGCCACTGGAAGGGCCATTCCATCCAAACGGCTTTCCAATGATGATCTGGCGAAAACCCTCGATACCAATGATGAGTGGATCATATCCCATACGGGCATCAAGGCCCGGCATATTGCTGATGAAGCCACCGCGTGCAGCGATCTGGCCCTGGAAGCGGCCCGGCACGCCTTAGCTATGGCCATCACCCAGGAGGGGGCTCAAGAGAAGACCCTTGAAGACGCGGCCCTGAGTGTGGACCTTATCATCCTCGGCACGGCCACACCGGATTATCATGGCTGCCCTTCCACGGCTTGCATTGTGCAGGATAAGCTTGCAGCCCGTAATGCCTTTGCCATGGATATTACCGCCGGCTGTACCGGCTTTATTTATGGCATTGAAACCGCTGCCGCGCTCCTGGCCCACGCTCCTTCCCGGAAACGGGCCCTGGTTATTGGTTCAGAGATTTTATCCCGTTTCACTGACTGGCATGATAGGACCAGCTGTGTCCTCTTTGGGGATGGAGCCGGGGCAGTGCTTCTTGAAAAGACCAGCGATGCTCCGCAAAGACGGGGGCTTGTGGGAAGCATCCTTACGGCAGATGGTTCTGGCGCAGAACACCTTATCATACGGCAGGGAGGTTCCCGTCATGCCTTTAGGGCGGGGGATGCCGTCAGGGTGCCTCCTATTATTGAGATGAACGGCCATGCGGTTTATACTTTTGCGGTTAAAGCCGTAACCGAAACCATAGAAAAGCTCCTAGCCGAAACAAAGTTCACCATTGATGAGGTACGGTGGATCATACCGCACCAGGCCAACCGCCGGATCCTGGCCGCCGCGGGGAAACGGATGGGCATACCGGAGGAACGGTTCTTTCTTAACCTGGAAGAATACGCCAATACCTCTGCCGCATCGATTCCTATTGCCCTGGATGAACTCAACCGAGGGGGCAAGCTGCAAAAAGGGGATGTCATCATGACCGTCGGTTTTGGGGCAGGCCTTACCTCCGGAGGGAATCTCCTTGTCTGGTAGTATGCCCCGGTTCACCAAGCCCTTTGTGTTCTTGTTTCCCGGACAGGGCGCCCAGTATCCGGGTATGGCCTTGGATTTCTGGGAGCAGGCCCCGGAGCTTCGCCATCTTTTTGAGCTTGCCTCCGATAGTACCGGCCAAGACATGCATGACTTGCTCTTGAATGCGGATGGAGAGACCTTGAAACGGACCGATGTCTCTCAGCCGGCCATTACCCTGGCCAATCTCAGTGCCGCCGCATACCTGGCTCAACAGGGCTTCCGGGCCGCAGGGGTTGCGGGCTTCAGTCTGGGAGAATATGCGGCCTTGGTGAGTGCGGGGGTCCTCTCCCCGGAGGACTGTTTCCGGCTGGTTAGCGCCCGGGGGAAGGCGATGCAGGAGTCCGCGGATCGTCTGGGCAGGGGAGCCGGGGCTGCGGGTATGGCTGCGGTGATTGGGCTTGCCCCTTTCCAGGTCGCGTCCCTGATCGCCGCATGGAAGGACGAAGGGGTATCCGACCTGTATGTGGCCAACAGCAACTCTCCAAAGCAGACCGTGGTAGCGGGGACCGGTGAAGCCCTGGCCAAAGGGGCAGGCCGGTTTAAGGCCGCAGGGGCTAAGGGCTTCATCCGCCTTGCCGTGGCAGGGCCTTTTCATTCGCCTCTCATAAAGGATGCGGCAGAACGGTTTCAGCCGGTGCTCGAATCCGTAGCCTTTCGGGATCCCCGGATCCCCTGCTATTCCAACGTGTCCGGCACGGTGCTGCGTACCGGCGCCCAGGCAAAACAAGGGGCCTTGGAGCAGATAACCAAACCGGTCCGGTGGCTTGACGAAGAACAGGCCATTGCCGCTCAAAAAGGCCTTGCGGGGGTACTGGAAACCGGTCCGGGCACGGTGCTTACCGGTTTATGGAAGGAAGCGGGAAGCCCCCTCCCATGCTTGAGCGCGGGTACGGTTGCCGGCATTGACGCGTTTTTAGAGACCCTCAGCAAGAGGGCTTCGGCCTGTAGCTGATGCTTGTCTTGCCGCCCGGGGAGGTGTGGCCCGGCAGCTGAAGACGAAAGAAGGGAAGGAGCTGGGAGGGACAGACCCCCGGCTACGAGGAGGGACAGACCCCCGGTTGCTAGGAGGGACTGACCCCCCGGTTGCTGGGAGGGACTGACCCCCGGTTACGAGGAGGGACAGACCCCCGGTTGCCAGCTAGGATGTGCCCCACACCTAACTAGAGTGTGCCCCACACCTAACTAGGGCGTGTTCACACTAATGAAATATGATATACTGGAGACATGGAACTCAGCCAAAAACAATTCAAACAGGTAACTCCCCTGTTACCGAAGCAGCGAGGGCATGTAAAAATAGA
>JAITEL010000122.1 GCA_031282065.1 Treponema sp. | reverse complement strand
AGGTTAAAATAGCGGGAGAGGTCTTCGATTTCATCTTTCGTATTGATGGAGATACGTTTGGTGAGGTCTCCTTCCCCCTGGGAAATATCTTTGAGCATACTGCTGACCTGGAGTATGGGTTTGACGATGGTCCCCGCTAGCAGGTACATACCAACCCCCCCCCCCAGAATACACAAGAGAGCAATGAGGAGGCTGTATTGAGTCATGGACCTTACCTCCGCAAGGACGGTTTCCTCCGGTACGCTTACCACAACAGTGAGGGGCTTAGGCACCTGACCTACATACAGGGGATAACTTACGGACTCCATGCCTTCGGTGAAGAACTTCATAGGGGTTCCGCTTTGCAGGGACTGGAGTACCACGTTCACCCCTTCCTGCCCGATGCTGGATATGCTGGTTTGCTGGAAATTCGTCCCGATGTGGGAAGGATCGTAATGGGCCATGACCATGCCGTTATTGGCTATCATAATCGCCCTTCCGGTACCGTAGGGCTTGATCCCTGCTACTATGGGCTGGAGTATAGCCATATCCACATCAATCCCCACAACTCCCACTACGGTACCATCGCTTTCCAGCACCGGGACATTCAGGCTTATGGTATAGGTTTGTTTCCCATTAACCGTCCGGGGCATCGGATCTCCCATGGTTTCAATTCCTGAAAGATTGGCCAATACGCTACGGGGGTCTTGGTGGGCGCGATACTCTATAGAGCCTGATTCCCGGGTATACAGGGAAATGTATTGCCCCGTGGCATCGGTCCCCTGGGTATTGGCGTACTGCTCATCCATCTCGTCCAGAGCCTGGGGATGCCATACAGAGTAGATATCAATAAATCGCTCATCCGTGGAGAGTATGCTAAATAACATATCGTCGTAACGCATACGCCGCTGTGCGGGCTCAATGACTTCGTAGCCGCTCATAATCTGAGCGAGGCTCTGAGCCACATTGAGATAAAGCTCAAAGCGCCGTTGAATATCCTTGGCCGTCATTCCGGCGGTACTTTGCAAATTATTCGCAGCAGCAGCGCTTTGCATACGGCTGGAACTGGTTATGAGTATAGTGGTTAAAACAAGTATGATACCCAACATCATCCCACTGATAATGAGGGTTAACCTGACTCGTAATTTCATATTCCTCCTCGTGCTCTGTAATGATTAAGGCGTTAATCTTTGCATGAAAGCACACAGCACTTATAGCTTGAATTCTAGATTCACTGTAGGGAAGGCTCCCACTACCCAAATCTCTATGGGGTCTATCCTATCCTGCATCCTGCATTTTGGCAATACCGGCCGAGCTCTTTCTCAAGATGAGGCATGCATCAATGGGTCCCAGGCGGGCTGGAAAGGTATGAAAATCCTGGTTACTGGTGTAATCCAGGGATAATGGGGTGCGTATAGACCGTAAATTCAGTACCCTTGGGCTGCGGTAATACCTGGATTGCAGAAAAACCATGATACGGTTATGCTGATCCTATGAATAGTGCGGATCTGCCGAGCCGGAAGGGGGCGAGGATATATTGTATCGGGATTAAGGGAACCGGCATGAGTGCCTTAGCCGAACTTTTACAGCATGCCGGGTTCCGGGTTTCAGGCTCGGATCGGGAGGAAGTCTTCTATACCGACGATATACTCCGCGCGTTGGGTATCCCCTATTTTGAATCCTTTGATCCTCTCCACCTGCCAGAAGATGCGGAACTGGTCGTCTATTCCGCTGCCTATTCCCCTCACAGCAACCCTGAACTCGCCGAAGCCCAGCGCCGGGGACTTCCCCTGCTCAAATATACCGATGCCCTGGGGGCCTATTCCGCAGGTTTTGACGCCTCAGGCATTGCCGGTGTCCACGGAAAGACCACCACCACGGCTATGGCCGGAACGCTCATCCGCGGGGCCGGCCTTCCCGCGCAAATCCTTGCAGGAAGCGCGGTAGGCGCCTTTGGAGGGCGTTCTACCCTCACCTTGGGAAACACCTACTTTGTGGCAGAGACCTGCGAATACCGAAGGCATTTCCTCGCGTTTCATCCCCGGCGTATTGTCTTGACCAGTGTTGAACCGGATCATCAGGATTATTATCCCTCCTACGAGTCAATCCGGGATGCCTTTCTTGAGTATGGCCGAAAACTGCCTCCTTCGGGGCAGCTCATCTACTGTGCGGATGATCCGGGCGCTTCAGAAGTGGCGAAGATCCTTGAACAGGAAGCAGAGGGTACGGAGCGGCACTTCATCCCCTACGGCTTTAACGCATCAGGCCCCTTCCGCATTCAATCCTACCGGGTGGCCCATGAACAGGCCCAGATGTTCCTCGCAGGCTTCAAGGAACCCCTCAGCCTTCGTATTCCCGGACGGCATAGCGCGCTCAACGCAGCCGGGGCCTTGGCTTTGACCGATGCCCTGGTGAAGGCCGAAGATCCCCGGGGCTGGCAGCAGGTGCAGTGGGAAGGGGCACGCCGGAGCCTTGCAGCCTTTAGCGGGAGTAAGCGGAGAATGGAAATCCTCGGTGAACGGGGAGGCATCCTTTTTATGGACGATTATGGCCATCACCCCACCGCGGTGCGCTCCACCTTGGCAGGGCTCAAGGACTTTTACCCCCAGCGCCGCCTGGTCGTTAGTTTCATGTCCCATACCTATAGCCGGACCGCCTCCCTCTTGGATGACTTTGCCTCTTGTTTTGAAAAGGCTGACATAACGGTACTCCATAAGATTTACCCCTCTGCTCGGGAAACTTCCTCTTTCGGGATAAGCGGGGAGACCCTCTTTGCCAGAACCAAGGCTCATCAAGATGGGGTCTACTATGTGGCCGAGCCCTTGGATGCCCGGAGCCTGCTTCGCTCCTTACTGCGGCCGGGGGATCTCTTTATTACTATGGGCGCAGGGGATAACTGGAAACTCGGCCAGGCGCTCTTCACTGAGACCCCTGAGGGAAGCCCATGAAAAGCATGACCGGCTATGGGTACCATGAACAGCAGTATCCAGACCTTTCGGTTTCCGTGGAAATCAAGAGCTATAACAGCCGTTTCCTTGAACTCCTGGTGAATCTGCCCCCCTATGTCTCAGCCCTGGAGCCTGCCATCCGAAGCTATGTGGCGAGCCGGTGCAGACGGGGAAAGGTGGAAATTACCCTGCGCTTTAAAGAACATAATACCCCCTTTTCCGTCTCGGTGAACCGGGCCGCAGCAGAAGCCTACCGGGAGGCCTTTTTGGTTTTAGGGGAAATTTTCCCTGGCCAAGAGCCGCCCGGCCTTGGGCTGGTCCTCGGCCTGGAAGGGGTCTTAGGGATAGAAAAGAAGCGGGATGATACAGGGTATTGGAAGCAGGTAGAATCGGTCTTACGCGCCGCGGCAGATCAGTTTGACGCAGCCCGTGAACGGGAAGGTATGCGCACCAAGGAGGATATTCTTTGCCATGTGGTCTTGCTTGAAGATGCGGTAAAGACCGTAAGTTCCTATGTACCGGCCTTAGAGCTGGCGATTCAAGAAACCCTGCGAAGCCGCTTCATGGAACTCTTGCGATCCAGCGGTCTGGTTGTCCCAGAGGCAGAAAGCGCCGGATCCTTCGGCGCTAAGCTCTCGGAGGGGACGAGTCTTGACCATCGTATCCTGGCAGAGACCGCGGTCCTGCTTATGAAATACACGATCTCCGAGGAGCTTGCCCGGCTGAGTGCTCACCTTGCCGAATTTCGCGCTGAAGCGGAACGCAACCCCAGTCCCGGCAAGAAGCTGGATTTTCTGTGCCAGGAAATAAACCGGGAGGTCAATACCATTGGTTCCAAGACCCCCATCCTGGAGGTAAGCCGCTCAGTGGTCGTGATGAAGGATGCCTTGGAAAACATGAGGGAGCAACTGCGGAATGTGGAATAGCGGAAACCCGGAGGGCCTTGATACGGGGAAGGTGGAAGGGCACTCCCCTGGGCTCTATATGAATTATGCCTCCACATCCCCCCGGCAATCTGCCGGGCTTACCCAGGCCCTCATCCACTACCTGGAGCAGAACCAGCACATGAATGCAGGCCGTAATTTTGAGGGCCTTGAAGACGGGAGGATACAGTTTCGGGCACGCAGGGCCTTAGCCCGTTTTTTTGGGGCTCCTGGCACCTCCCAGGTCATCTTCACCAGCGGCATTACCCTCTCCTTGAACATGGTACTCTGCGGACTCTTAAAGCCTGGGGATCATGTGCTTACGACCCACGTAGAACACCATGCCGTGTCCCGTCCTTTAAGCCGCTTACAGCGTCAAGGCATCATTGAGGTGGACCTTCTCCCCTGTGCCAGGGACGGCAGCTTTGATCCTGCCTTGATACGCACCCATGTCCGATCCAATACCCGGCTTTTGGTGATGACCCACGGGTCAAACGTGCTGGGGACCATACTTCCGGTCTCTGAAAGTGTTGCCCAGGCTAAAGCTTTGGGCCTGTTTACCCTGGTGGATACTGCCCAGACCGCGGGGAGTCTTGTGATTACCCTGGATGAGCATACCGATGTCCTTGCCTTTACCGGCCATAAGGGGCTGCGGGCCTTGCAAGGAACAGGCGGCTTTGTCTTGAGTAAAGAAGCTGCCCGGCAGATAGAGCCCTGGATAAGCGGCGGCACGGGCAGCGTTTCCGAATCCTTTGAGCAGCCCCAATTTCTCCCGGATAAATTCGAGAGCGGCACCCCTAATACCTTGGGGATATTGAGCCTTGGGGTGGCCGTGGAAGAACTGCTCGGCCAGGACCTGGCCCATATCCGGGAACAGGAACTCCAGGTAACGGCCCGTTTTCTGGAAGGAGTCAAGCACATCAGGGGGCTCAAGGTACACGGAACCGGTAAGGCGGAATTATCCACCCCCGTGGTCTCGGTAAGCTCCCCGGCCCATGACAGCGGGGTGCTTGCCCGAAAACTCTACGAGGAATATGGCATACTCACCCGTTGCGGGCTGCATTGCGCTCCCTTGGCCCATCAATGCGCCGGAACCTTTCCGGCAGGGACCTTGCGCTTTAGCTTTGGCCCTGAAACCTCCTGCCAGGATATAGACAGGGCCCTGTACGCCCTGGACAGCCTTTTACGATCCTAGTGTTCTGTCTTATACGTTTGAGGTAATCCTCTCTATCCCAGGAGCACGAAACGAGTAGGGCTTTTCCCGCCTGAAAAATGAAGCATACCTTCGCGGTACGGCTTCAAACCGTATTACTCCGCGCAAGGCGGGAAAGGAAGCAATGAAAACGCCGAATTCCGGGCATACAGCCTGTGACCGCAGGTCTGTACCTCACTGCCGCAGGCATTGAAGCGCTCATTCGCGACAAGACCCGGAGTTGTCTCTCAACTACTAGAGGAGTTGCCTCTCAACTACTAGAGGAGTTGCCCCCCGGCTGCCCGGCGTGCCCGAACGGTAAACGGCGGACTAGGAGCGGCATGGGACAAGGACCCTTTTCCCGGCCCTTGGCGCAGGAACGGGAAGGGTTGTGCGGTATGTATAAGACAGAACCCTAGGTTTCCCACAAGAGAGAAATGCGGTTTTGCTGTACGCTTCCCGCGATAATTCCTTTAAGCTCCCCAAGAAATGCTGCAGGAAGCAGGGAAAGGAGCTGCTCCGCCTGTTCCAGGCCGCGGGGATCTTCGATTTGATTGAAAAACAGAATACGCTTCCCCCGGGCTTCGCTGAAAAGCCCCTTGCCCCAGGGTCTGTTCTCTCGCTGACCGGTAATCACCGGCACCAAGTGCTGAAGGCTCAAGGGCTCCCCGCTCTGAGCGCCGCTCAGCGCTGA
The DNA here is from genome assembly GCA_031282065.1 of Treponema sp. Lineage (GTDB taxonomy): Bacteria > Spirochaetota > Spirochaetia > Treponematales > Breznakiellaceae > JAIRLU01. The sequence goes on along the minus strand of JAITEL010000122.1, from coordinate 25,039 downwards.
AAACAGGGGAAGCCGGTGTATGATATCCGGTGAAACCGGCAGTCCCACCGGCCAGAGGGGCAGGATACCGATGGTGAGGGTGGTAGAAGCCGGGATAACCGGTTCATAGGGAGCCCATGCTTTGAGGGGCAGCATACGGGACCCGTCTCCTTCAATGAGCACCAGGTCAAAAGAGGGGACGAGGGATGCCAGGAGTGCAGGCGGCAGTGAGCGGTATTTACCGGAAACCCCCTCCTGTACCCCTGCAAGGCTTATCCCCATCTGCGGCTGGAAGGAGTCCGTCGCTAGCCCTGAGGCATCCAGGAGATAGTCGTATAGACCTGCTTCCTTTGGGGGGAAGAACATCCGGGTGGTGGTGGTAACCAGGGTTTTCTTCCCCCGTCCATACTGGGCAAGGAGCCAGATGAGGGAGGTCTTCCCGCCGCTGCCGATAACGGTGATTACCTGGGGAGAACAGCCTTCCACAAAGGCTGCTGCAAGGCTTGGAAAGGGCCCCTTACAGTGCCTGTTTAGGGGCGCCATGGACTATAGACCTTTTTACCTGCTTCAAGGCTAAGGGCGTAGCGGTCGTGTATATCCTCACCCAAGACTGCTGCGGCCCGTTCATAATCCTCAGGCTTAAGACGCAGGCACATACCGCAGTAACGCCCCAGTTGATCCGGCAGGGGCATCACCCGTACGGGAATCCCCTCGGCAAGAAGACCTTGCTCAGAGGCGATAAGCTCGTGAATAGAAGGAAAGGTGAAGATGATTTCCTCGATGCTGAGCCTGCCGTCCATAGGGCAGTCCCCAGAGCTCATAGGTTGATGAGGGTCCCGGCGTTTGCCATAGCCGCGACAATGGCATACATATTGGTAACGGTACCGACTGCAAGACGTTCTTTCAGATGGTAGAAATCAAGGCAGGTTCCGCAACTGGAAATACCCGTTCCCTTGGCTTCCAGGGTTTTGAGGTCTGAAAGGACGCTTGAAGCTTCGTTGGTGAGGTAGACCCCGGAATTGAAGAAGAGCAGGGTGGAGGGAGGCTTGTCCAGTTCGCTTAAGGCATAGATGAAAGCCTTCATGAGTATAGCTCCCAGCTCATCGTTACCGCTGCCTAAGGTGTTTTTACCAATTGCAATGACCAGGTCGCCCTGGGATCCGGTTCCACCTTCTTTGGCAGCGGTGGCCGTAATGGTAACCAGGATAGAACCATCTCCTTTTACTTCATAGCTGAAAGGACAGCCCATACCTTGGGCCATTTTTTCCAGGTTCTGCCGGGCTATGTCATTATCCACCACGAGCTGTACCAGGCTCCCTGCCTGTGCTTGTCGCAGGGCTTTCTTGGCTTCAATAACCGGAATCGGACAGGGTTTGCCGAGGACATTGATAATTTCCATTATGAGTACTCCTTATATCTGCAGGCTTTTCCCCCGTAAGCGGGAAGTTCAGTATAGAACAGGGGACCTTATAGGGCAATCCCCCATATTGGCTCATGTAAAAAGCTGACCATGTAAACACACTCCATCCGTGTGTGTATTAAGACGCTCTCTTAATCTATGTCTTCACCGGCGCGTGAAGAAACAAATACGGGTATTCCAGGAGAACATCATGGCGATTGAGCGCAGGCAGTCCCGCGTTTGGGACGAGGCGCCGGTTTATCGCCGCGCCTGTCTTTTTTGTAAGGCGCTGCTTTCTCAAATTACACAGCCCGCCACGCTTTTTTTACGCTGCCGGGAGATACCAATTTCTTTTATACATTCGGTTTCCACCGTTTGTAGACCGGATGCGTTTGAGCCTCCGGGGTTTGGGGTTGTTCCCTTTCCGGGGCCTGCCCGGAAACGGGGGGATCCTCGTGGGGCTCCTTCCCCCGGGCCAGGCTGTTCTCCCAGTTGTCCCTGCCGCTTAACACATCCACCCCCAGGTTGAAGTAGTGCTCAAAGCGTTCCGCGATTTTCCGGGTTCCCCCCTGCGCAACGGCGCACATGAGCAGCGTCTTGTCCAGGCCGTTGGCGGCAAGCCCCGGCGGGGTGGGGATCACCTGATCCAACTGGGGGGCCAGGTTGCCGAAGGCCCAGAACGCGGAAAGGGCGAGCAGCCCCGCGGGCTCCCCGGGGCACTCGTTCCCCGCGTCCAGGCACTTCTGGGCGTTCACCGCGTCCGGGGCCACGACCCAGCGGTACACCGCGTCCAGGGCATTGTCCTTGAGCTTCTGCTTGTGGGCCTCCAGCTTGGGGTTTTTGTTGAGGGGGCTCTCGAGCCCCGCCTCGACGTGGGCCGCCTTTATCTCCGCGATGATCCGCTCCCGCTGGCCGTCCAGTTTGGCGTGGATTTCCCTTTCCATACGGAAGATCGGGGAATCCGGGTCTATGGCGTAGGGGTCCTGCTTCATCCGTTCCCCCAGTTGTTTGAGGAGCGCCATGGGATGGACGCCGTTGGCCTTCTCAAAGGCCCGGAAGGCCTGTTCCACCCCGTCGGCCACGTACTTTTTCATCGCCGGGTTCACCAGGGCCGCGCTTTCCGCGGCTGCTCCTTTGGCCCCGGCTACCGCCGCGTCCAGGGCGGCGGCAAGGGCCGGGTCGGGCTTGGGAATCGGTATGTTAAAATAGGGCGGCAGGGGCGGCGGCTCCGGGGGTTTTTCAAAGTCAAACTCCTCCGGGGGCTTTAGCCGCAGTTCCTCGTTCAGGGAACACACGCAGCGGTAGCCCCACCAGACAGCGGCCCGGCGGTGGGCGATGTAGGCCATGAGCTCGCAGGCGTTCTTGTGCTTACCCCGCTCCGCCAGGGTAAAGACCATCTCCGCCGCGCCGCTTACCCCGCCAAAAAGGTCCTCCAGTTCCGGGGGGATCTTGTAGCCCTCCGAGGAAACCGCGTCGGCCACCGTAAGATGCCGTATGAGTACCAGATGTTTATCAAGCCAGTTAAGTTTATCCGCCATTATGGATTCCTTATTAACTAAGAAAGAGAAGATCCTTGGCTTGCCTAGCCAAGGTTTTCGAATTTTCCGCTGCCTCAGTTTCGCTTTTACCAACGCCGAATATATTTTTCAAAACATTCAAACCCCCTTTCGAAACGGCGAGGGTTTCATTCAGCCCCGCTACGGTTACTGTGAGTCCATAATTGGCTTCGTTAACCCCAAAACCGCTGACGTTCGTAATCCCAAAGCTATACTTTGTACCGGCACAATCTTTCGATTCTGCCCCCCGAAATGTCTGGCCAAAAGGGTCCGATTTACTCTGCCCGGTGGCTACAACAGCCTTGGCAAAGCCCTCCCAAGTGCCTATGCCTTTACTCACGCAGTAATCATCGATAACCTTTGTTATTCCAGTTGGTATTCCTGGCATTTTACAACTCCTTCAGCTTATTCAGGGCTTTTTCGTCCATTCCCAGGGACCACAGGGCCCCATCCTCAACACGGTTCTTTTCATTTTGAAGCATGGCCCGCAGGCTCGCCTCCGCGGAATTTCCCTTTTGCAGCCGGGCCGTTTCCTTGGCGATAAGGGAGGGGCTGGTCCCCGCGGCGGGGACCGTGCTGTCGATGGTGTTTACCGAAAGCCGCTCGTTGTCGTAGCCGCTCAGCACCGCGTCCGCGGAGGAGGTAAGGTGCATAAAGCTGTTGTGGATGGCCCGCGCCGGGTCCCCCGCCTCGTCGATATACTTCAGCATCTCCTGGACCTTTTCCTGCTGGTCCGCCAGGGCCGCCGCATTAAAGGCGTCCCGGCCGCCGTTTTGCTTCATCTCCTCGTCCATGGAAAGGTCCAGGCTGGTATAGGTAAGGCTGAGGATTTCCAGCAGAACCCCGCAGTAGGCGGCGTAGTCCCCGGTGGGGTCTGAATAGTTGGTGGTGGAAGCGTGGTAGCCCCAGTTGATGCCGGAAAAGGTCTGCACCAGGGAGGGGAGCAGCGCGGTGTAGGAAGGGACATCCCCCTTCCCGGACATTCCCTTGGCCGTGGCGGTGTAGAGCTTAATAAAGTCCGCCATGTTGGCCTGGTAGCCTGCCTTGCAGTAGGACTGGGCCAAAAGGTCCCGGGCGGAAAGGCGCATCACCCCGCCCAGGCTGGAAACCGCGCCGCCCGCGCTTTCCCGGAGGGCAAAGCTGTGGGCCGCGCCCACGTTGACGCTCTGGCCGAACAGGGTGATCCCGTCCCGGGGGGTCAGGTTTATCACCGTGTCCCAGGGGACCGCCGTGTTCTTTTGGGCCTTTTTGGAGGTAATGGTAATGCCGTCGTCGCTGATGATGATGGCGGAACGGCCTACCTGGATGCGTATTTCCTCCCCGGCCTTGAGGACCAGCCGGTTTTTAGCCCGGACATGGGCGTCCCCGGCGTAGAGGTTGGAATCATCCCCGTCGCCGTCTCCCAGGGGCCGCCGGCCTTCGGTATTTACCCCATCGCAGTCCGCCAAAAGCTCCAGCCGCCTGGCGCTGCTCCGGTGGTGGTTCACCGCGCTTTCGTGGATGTCCCCGGTGGAGTGGATGTTGATCCGGTCGATCCGGGCATAGCCGTCCCTTGCCGCAGCGTAGTCCTTTTGCTCCTCCCCGGCAACTTTCCATCCCGTGGGCCGGTGATAAAAACCGATTTCCGAATAGGCTTCCTCCTCGGGCGGGGCGGCCTTTCCGGTCTGGCGGTAACGGAACACCTCCCCCTGTTCCTCAAACAGCTTCGCCTCCCCCCGTGCATGAAAGCAGCTCTTCTCCAATGCGATATACCCCATCATATAGTACAGATCGTTGTTTGGCCCCGCGGCGACCAGAATCTTCTCCCCGATCCGGGGAAAGCGGTACAGCCCCGACAAATCCCCCCCCAGGGGCAGGGTCATGATGATCTCATGGCCCTCTTGTGAGGGATTATCCGGCGATTCCGAGGCGTAAAAACGGTAGGGATCGTCCCTGCCTGTGTTGGAGACATAGCCGTAGGTCCCCTCAAGGCCCGCGGTTTTTCCTTCCCTGTCGGTAACGGTCATCTCCAGTATCCGGGTTCCGGTCATCTCTGCCATGTTTCTGCCTCCTTATACGAGGATATTTACATTAATGCAAACCGACACGGCAGTGGACATCGGAATACCCAGAGGGCCGGCCCCCGCGACCAGGCTCCCCAGGTTTGCCACAGGCCGGCCCATGAATATCTTGTTTACCGCGGTGCTCATGGTGATGGCCCCGGCAACACACAGGGGGCCCGCCACGGCGTCCCCCATACAGGCCGCCGGGAGACCCTTGTACAGTTTGGTAACTGCGCCGGGTCCGATGATCACGTCCCCGGTGGCCGTTACATTGGTAATAGTCGCGATAGGCGTCATATAGCCCTCCTTGAAAGTCAATCTATACTCTAACAAATGGCATAAACATTTATAACACAGCCCCGCAATCGGGTCAATGCGGAGATGATTCCCGGCAGCAATTTTACTTTTAGCCACCTCTGGCATGAGTGATAACAAATAGCAGGAAATCGTCTCAGCTTTGAAACTCAAATGCCCAGAAGAAGATGCGCAAAGCATGGTAGAATTCCTCCCTCCTCCCGAAATACGAACGGGCTTTTATAAAGTTTCCATCGCAGCGTATCAGCAACCGGTGAACCAAAAACGCCAAAAGAGTATATCTGGCAGGCATGGTTCTCGCCGTGCCCAAAATGGTATTCCAGGTGGTATCCGCAATTCTTCAGAATATTGGTATTCTCATCCTCTATCTTCCACCGGGCTCAAGCGCAGCTTACCTGCAGCCTGACATTCTCTTTGGTTACCCCCGTTTGTCCGTGATCTAGCTGTTTTTGTAGACCATGTTCCCCTTCTCCCGGTTATACGTCTCAAAATACAGGTAATTTACCAGAAGTTTTTCCCCCTCAGAGTGGTTTTCAATGCCGTTTATCCACCGGTACCGGTGTTCAAGATGGCTCCTCCCGTTCCATTCGGCAATCACAAGCGTTTCCACCTCGCCCCACTTGACCTGTTCAGCTATCCAGGGCTGTGATTCGTCCTTGCAGGTGTTGTGGCTCCCAACACCGTGGCGTTCAAACTTTTGTAGTATTCCTCGGGTCGCTCCAAAATCCTTTGTGCCGCCTTCCGATCACCGTCCTGTTTTTGTTCCTCGTAACTCCTGCTTGCCGGGCCCCGCTTCGTTCCGTATCAGTTCCGCAGCCAGCGGCAATACCACATCCCCTCCCGGACGCACGATAACCGCCGCTTCCATGCGGTGATCATAGGTCGTTTTCCCTCTGCTGGTTATATGCAAACAGTGGCCGGCATGCACTTTTTCCGATGATTGAAACCATACCCCGTCCACCGCTCTCAGAACTCCTCCGCCTGTGCTATGCCCCTCTTGCAGTTTTCATCAAACCCTTCAGGCTCCGCTTCATCCACCGGCCGGGTTATCTGGTTATTGCACGGTATTTCCTTCACCTTCAGAATGTCTTCCGCATGCTTCCTCTGATTCCCGCGTTCCAAGGATTCCTGATACCCCGGCATGGACAGATGTTGAAACAGAAATATCCCAAACGCGCTTTTTATCGCGTCGGCGAGGGTGTAGGTTAAATTGAACTCCTCCCGCCGCATCCATGCCGATTTTTTTTCGGTCAGTTCCCCAATTTCGTCAAACCGGCTCAACTGCGCCGCTAATATTTCCCGTCCCATGCCTCTTTTTTATCATAAATCTTGTAAAAGTAAAATTGCTGTTAGGACAGTAGGAGAGCATGGAGATGAGGAAGTGATAGGGAGCTATGTAAGGAATCATAGGGAGGAACCCGGAAGAATCTGCAAAAACATATGAAAATATAAACAGTCGGAATTATTCGATTAGATTACGGGAGGTGATCCACAAAGTATGTGATAGGCATTAAACGAAGCCCTAATTGATGTAAAAAACCATTTCAAATGCTTCCCAGTGGGCGAATACCTTCTGAGAAAAAGAACCGGTCTTCCGAAATGCCCGCCGTATCCTATGCCACATTCGGCAGTTAGTCCCTGCTCTCCCCACCATGTGCTCCTTCCCGCCTTGGTGCGTGTCCTCCCGAAACACCGACAGGAAATGGTTCCCGTTATCCAGCATTATTCTTTCATAGCTTATCCTCAGCCGTTTTCTCCGCTTTTACGCCGTCTTATCCCCCAACCCACCTACACCACTATCTCCCTGCTTTCCCGATGATACGCCTCTATACGCCAAGCCATAGGTTGTTTTTCTTTTTCCCTACATACCTCCAAAGCTCCTCTCTTTCAAGACAATCATAGTCAGAACACCGGGTGAATTTTTTGTAGTGCGTTGATTTGCGTTCTTTTAAGTCGTTGGGTAGGCTGATTTTCAGTACGGCACTGATGTCCGGTATGCCCATTCCACGGACACGCATGTTTTTGACCGGGTGCCTATTGGGGGAAGGCATCCCACTGTAGCTTATTTCATGGCCGCGGATGAGATGAATCAACCCTTTTTCGACTAGATTAATTTTGAGGCAATGCGCTCACTTGACTTTTTTTTTTCTTTCCGGTATATTAAGAATCTCTTGGTAAAGATAATTGCATCAAATATGACGATGAAGATAAAAAGGGAGTTTTTGAGTCATGCCTACAATTAATCAGTTGGTTCGTTTCGGACGGCAGCAGATCACCATCAAAACGAAATCTCCAGCACTCCGATCCTGTCCTCAGAAACGAGGGGTTTGTACTCGTGTTATGACAGTTACTCCCAAAAAGCCGAATTCGGCTCTTCGGAAGGTTGCCCGGGTGAGGCTTTCCCATGGGACAGAGGTGACTGCCTATATTCCGGGTATTGGTCATAACCTGCAAGAGCACTCAGTTGTTCTGGTGCGTGGGGGTCGGGTTAAAGATCTTCCTGGTGTACGGTATCATATTATTCGGGGTGCTAAGGATACCCTAGGGGTGGGAGATCGGAAGCGGGGCCGGTCAAAGTATGGAGCCAAGCGGCCTAAGGCATAAGGAGTAAGCATGGGACGTAAAAAGAAGACTATAGATCGGGGTATTGTGGTGGATCCAAAATACAACAGTACGGTGATTTCAAAATTTGTAAACCGCATGATGTGGGAAGGGAAACGTTCGATTGGACTTCGGATTGTACACGATGCCTTAGAGGTACTTCGGGCTAAGACCGAGAAAGAGCCCCTTGAAATTTTTCTTAAAGCCATAGAAAATGTAAAACCAGCAATTGAGGTGAAGTCCCGGCGGGTAGGGGGTGCGACGTATCAGGTACCCATGGAAATTCGAGAGTCCCGGCGCGAGGCTCTTGGAATGCGGTGGATTATTAATGCTGCCCGTTCAAAAACCGGTCATAGTATGGGAGATCGTCTTGCAGGAGAACTCTTGGATGCCTATAATAATACTGGTATAGCTTTCAGGAAAAAGGAGGATACTCATAGGATGGCAGAAGCAAACAAGGCATTTGCACATTATCGGTGGTGACTTGACACAGGAATTTTGTGGTGAGATAATAAAGAGTCGCTTGGAAAAAGCGAGTATAAGGCCCTTTTAAAAGGGTTTGTTTTTTGAAAATGGGATTCGGCGTAAGTGAACGCTGAAAGATGATACTTGCATCTGATGGCGAAAATAAAAGGCTGCTTCGGGTGTAGGAGTCTCGATGATCCAAACCGATCATTATAGAAACGAGACAAGGGAAAGAGATTTTCTTTTGTTTTAGTGGCGTTGTGGGTGATGAGATGGGTGGAACGGGACAGATGATAGCATGTAGATCCTGACGTATATGAATGGTATGATCTGCATAGGTCTGTTTGTTTTTTACTTCTCTTTTGTATTAATCTATAACGTTTTATTATATTGTTTATGAAATGTAGCCCTTGAGGGGGTCTTGTATTCTTTTGAATAGTTGGTTATTATACGGCATAATTATAGATGATTGTGCTTTTGTAGATGTATGCTACACTAAGAACGTAAGGAGGACGCGTAATGGCAAAAGAGAAATTTACTCGAGATAAGATACATATGAATGTCGGAACCATCGGTCATGTAGATCATGGTAAAACTACCTTATCCGCTGCGATCACGATGTATTGTAATAAGAAGTATGGCGACAAGCTTATGCGTTTTGATGATATTGATAATGCGCCGGAAGAAAAGGCCCGGGGTATTACGATTAATACCCGGCATCTGGAGTATCAATCTGACAAGCGCCATTATGCTCATATTGACTGTCCTGGACATGCTGACTACATCAAGAACATGATCACTGGTGCGGCCCAAATGGACGGTGCTGTACTGGTGGTTTCTGCGCCAGATTCGGTTATGCCCCAGACCCGGGAGCATATCATTTTGGCTCGTCAGGTAGGGGTTCCTAATATTATTGTGTTCCTCAACAAGGTCGATCTGGTAGACGATCAAGAGTTGCTTGAACTGGTTGAGGAAGAGATTAAGGATGTGCTTAATGCCAATGGGTTTCCTGGAAACGAGATCCCTATCATCAAAGGTTCTGCATTCAAGGCGATGTCTGAACCGGATAGTCCTGAAGCGGTTTCATGTGTCGAAGAATTGCTGAAGGCTATGGATACCTATTTCCCTGATCCTATACGGGATAGTGATAAGCCCTTTCTTATGCCTATTGAGGATGTATTTACCATTTCTGGCCGGGGAACAGTGGTTACGGGGAAGATTGAACGGGGCATTATTAAGCTCAATGAAGAAGTGGAGATTGTTGGTATTAAACCCACTAAAAAGACCGTAGTTACGGGTATTGAGATGTTTAACAAGTTGCTTGACAGTGGGCAGGCTGGCGATAATATCGGTTCGTTGTTGCGGGGCATTGATAAGGCTGAAGTTGAACGGGGGCAGGTCCTGGCAAAGCCTGGTTCCATCACGCCGCATATGAAATTCAGGGGGCAGATTTATTGTCTCTCCAAGGAAGAGGGAGGGCGGCATAGTCCTTTCTTTAGTGGATATCGGCCTCAGTTTTATTTCCGAACTACGGATATTACCGGTACGGTGAAGTTGCCTGAAGGCAAAGAAATGATCCTCCCGGGAGATAACACTGAAATCTTTGGTGAACTGATTCACCCTATTGCTATGGAAAAGGGGCTGCGGTTTGCTATTCGTGAGGGTGGAAAAACGGTTGCTTCTGGTCAGGTAGTTGAAATTATTGAATAACATCCTTTGATATGATGGGAAGGTATTTGATTTTATGTACTTCTGACGGATCAAATACTTTCTTCTGGGAGGAATAATGGATAAGGAACGAATTCGTGTACGATTGCGCGGGTTTGATGTGGAACTTATTGATCAGAGTGCGAAGTCTATCGTTCAAACGGTTCAAAAGGCGGGTGCCCGGGTGATGGGTCCTATTCCTTTGCCGACTCGTATTAATAAAGTGACGGTGCTCCGTTCTCCTCATGTGAATAAAAAGTCTCGTGAGCAGTTTGAGATGCGGACTCATAAGCGTTTGATCGACATAATAGATCCTTCTCCCGAAGTAATGGATTCTTTGATGAAGCTGGAACTTCCTGCAGGTGTTGATGTGGAGATAAAACAGTAAAATCCGTTGGATTTTAATAAACACTGATTCTTGATAAGGTAGCTTTAAGGATTAGATGTTGTAGAGGCAGACGGTCTTTGAAAAACGGATAGGGGTAAATATCCTGATTCAGTGGATGGTATGTCTGAGGTGCCGAATCGTACAGTACCTGCTCGAAATGAGCGGTTTGGGAGTTAAGCATGTTGGGACTTTTGGCCAAAAAAGTGGGTATGACTCAGGTCTTTGACGATGTAGGTAGGCTTGTTCCGGTAACGGTCTTGCGTATTGATCCAAATATTGTGGTTGCTCAAAAAAACGAAGAAAAAGACGGTTATTCAGCGATTGTGCTAGGGGTGGATGATGCAAAACCTGGGCAGGTAACGAAACCGTATAAGGGGCAATTTCCGGAACAGATTACCCCTAAGAAACACATTAAAGAATTTCGTGATTTTGATAAGGAAGTTGCCCTGGGAGATACCCTTGGGGTAGATATCTTTGAGGGATGCCGATATGTAGATGTAACCGGGGTCTCTAAGGGTAAGGGCTTTCAGGGGGTAATGAAGCGTTGGGGTTTTAGTGGTGGTCGCCATTCTCATGGTTCTAAATTCCACCGTGAACCAGGTTCAACGGGGCAGTCAACCTATCCGGGGCGAACCTTTAAGAATATGAAGTTACCGGGTCGTATGGGACGGGAACAGGTAACAGTATTGAGCCTTAAAGTAGTTAAAGTTGATACGGAAAAACAGCTCTTGGTAATTCGTGGTGCTGTTCCTGGTGTGTATAAAGGGCTTGTGCTTGTCAGGGCTGCGGTCAAGAAATAGGGATGGGTAAGGAAAGCGAGGAATTGAATGAATAGGACGGTGTATTCTATTGAAGGTAAGGAACTACGGAGTATTGAGTTAGATGACGCTGTATTTGGTCTTCCGGTAAATGAAGCTGTTATCTGGTATGCTATACACAACGAGCTTGCCAATAATCGACTGGGAACTGCGAGTACTAAGGATCGGGGAGAGATTCATGGTTCTAATGCCAAGCCCTATAAGCAGAAAGGAACGGGCCGAGCGCGACGAGGTGACAAGAAGTCTCCGGTGATTGCAGGGGGGGGTACTGTATTTGGTCCTAAACCACGAGATTTTTCTTATGTCCTTCCTAAAAAAGCAAAGCGGCTTGCTTTACAGGGTATTCTGAGCTTGAAAGTGCAAAGTGATACCTTGAAGATAGTTGAAGACTTTTCGATAGCTTCGGGAAAAACTAAAGAATTAGCAGGGGTCCTTGCTCATTTTGGCCCTGGTGAACGGACGATTATTATCTTAAAAGATGATGATCCCCTAGTAAAGCGGGCTGGAGCTAATATACCTTGGCTTACGTTTCTTTCGTATAATCGTCTGCGGGCTCATAACTTGTTTTATGGTCGTCGGGTTCTGCTATTGGAAACGGCTGCTAAAAATTTGAATACTTTTTATAACTCAAGTGATGGCTTAAAAGGTGCTGAACAGAGAGAGGTGAATTAATGATACAGGGAAGAATAATTCCGGAAAAGATATTGATTGAACCTGTACTTTCAGAGAAGACCAATATCATGCGGGAAGAAGGAAAATATGTATTTCGAGTGGATCCTGGGGCAACCAAGATTCAGATAAAAGAAGCAGTTCGTATTTTGTTTAAAGTACATCCGATTTCCTGTACCGTTATGGTGGTTGGAGGTAAACCTAAACGGCAACGTTATAGGTCTGGTTATACTTCCTCGTGGAAGAAGGCCATTGTCCGGTTGCCTAAAGATGAGAAGATAAGCATCTTTGAGGGTATATAAAGATTATGGGGATAAAAACATATAAGCCGATAACTGCGGGGATGCGGCAGTGGATTAGTTTGGACTATTCTGGGCTTTCCAAGCATGTTCAGCCTGAAAAATCGCTTACCTTAGGGCGGGTAGAACGGGCAGGGCGGGATACTCATGGTCGTATCAGTGTTTGGCATAAGGGAGGCGGACATAAGCGCCTGTACCGAGTCATAGATTTTAAACGGGATAAGATTGGCGTTCCAGGGAAGGTCTCGACGATTGAATACGATCCTAATCGTAGTTCCAATATTGCCTTGATTGTGTATGCTGATGGGGAGAAGCGGTATATTATTGCACCCAAGGGCCTTGTATGTAATGCTCAGATCCTTAGTGGTCCTAGTGCGCCGATTGAGATTGGCAATGCCTTACCTTTAGAAAATATCCCTCTGGGATTTACGGTACATAATATTGAGCTTACCTTGGGTAAGGGTGGTCAGATGGCGCGGGCTGCAGGAGCGAGCGCGTTGATTGCCGCTAAAGAAGGGGATTATGTTACCTTGAAGCTTCCTTCTGGCGAGATGCGTATGATTTTTAAGAAATGTTATGCTACGATTGGAACCGTAGGAAATGAAGATCACATGAATACCCAATTTGGTAAAGCAGGACGTAAGCGATGGCTTGGGATACGACCTACGGTACGGGGTATGGTTATGAACCCAGTGGATCACCCGCATGGGGGTGGTGAAGGAAAAAACAAAGGTATTCACCCGGTAAGCCCTTGGGGACAGCCGACGAAAGGGTACAAGACTCGGAGCAAGCATAAGCCGTCGTCTCGGTTTATTGTAAGCCGTGGGAAAAAGAAATAGGAGCGCAGGGTGTCAAGGTCCATTAAGAAAGGGCCCTTCATAGAGAAGAGTCTTTATAAAAAGGTACTGGAGATGAGTAAGGTCCGGGATAGGAAGATGATCAAGACCTATTCCCGGTGCTCCACTATTATTCCTGAAATGGTAGGGGGGACTATTTCTGTCTATAACGGTAAGACTTGGATTCCCGTATATATTACGGAAAATCTGGTTGGTCATAAGCTTGGTGAATTTGCCCCTACCCGGATTTTTCGGGGACATGCAGGTTCGGACAAGAAGGCCACTAAATAGTAAGGTAGATATATGGAAACAAAGCATGGCTATAAGGCGGTAACAAAATACCTTATCGCTTCACCTTTTAAGATTCGCCCGGTGGCAAACCTGATACGCCGAAGAGCCTATCCAGAGGCTATGTCTTTATTGGAAAATATGCCCCATAAGGGAGCGCGACTTATTCGAAAAACTGTAAAGTCCGCTGCTTCCAATGCCTTGTGTCAAAATAAGGGGCTTGAGGAAGATATGTTATATGTGAAGGAAGTGCTGATTGATGAGGGTCCCCGGATGAAACGGGTATGGTTCCGGGCTCGGGGTCGAGCAGACATGCTTCTCAAGCGGATGTGTCATATTACTGTAATTATTGATGAAACCAAAAAGGCGGGGAATTAAAGTGGGACAAAAAGTTAATCCAATTGGACTACGCATTGGTATCAATAAAACTTGGGGGTCGAGGTGGTATGTGGGCCCTAAGGAATATGCCAATACCCTTCATGAAGATATACAGCTACGTAAACATATTATGGATTTGCCTGAGACCAAGGGTGCGGATATTGCTGAACTGGAAATTATTCGGCATCCCCAGCGTATCACCATTACCATTCATACTGCCCGTCCTGGGGTTATTATTGGTGCTAAGGGTGCCAATATTGAGAAGATAGGGGTGGAGCTACAGCGGCATGTTAGTAAAAAGATTCAGATTAAGATCAAAGAAGTGCGTAATGCCGATAATAATGCCCAAATTATCGCTCAAAACATAGCCCGGCAGCTTTTAGCTCGGTCTTCTTTTAGGCGGACTATGAAACAGGCCATTAGCAATGCCATCAAGAAGGGTAATGCCCAAGGGGTCAAAGTGCGGCTTTCAGGCCGTCTTGGAGGGGCCGAGATGTCCCGTACTGAGGAGGCTAAAGAGGGTCGAATTCCTTTGCATACCTTGCGGGCAGATATTGATTATGGTTTTGCAGAAGCGCATACCACCTTTGGGGCTATCGGTGTTAAAGTATGGGTTTACAATGGCATGAAATATGGTAAAGAGCAAAAGGAAGATGCTGGTGCCCTGGTTCGTAAACGCCGGGATCGGGTTCCTGCAAGGAGTTAAGTATGTTGAGTCCTAAACGAGTTAAATTCCGTAAGGTACAAAGGGGTACGATGCCGGGGAATGCCACTCGGGGGAACCGGGTGGTTTTTGGGGATTATGCCTTAGTTGCTATGGACCGGATGTGGATTACCAACCGGCAGATCGAGGCGGCCCGTATTGCTTTAAACCGCCATATAAAGCGGGGTGGAAAGATATGGATTCGTATTTTTCCTGATAAGCCCTATTCAAAGAAACCTGCGGAAACCCGTATGGGTAAGGGTAAGGGGGCTCCAGAATACTGGGTGGCAGTGGTAAAGCCGGGAACAGTGATGTTTGAATTGGGGGGTATTGAGAAATCAATTGCTCAAGAAGCCATGACCTTGGCGGGTTCTAAGCTTCCGATAAGGACCCGGTTTGTTGCCCGGGCTGATTTTGAACTGGGTGCATAAGGAATAAAAAATGAAAAATTCGTTTAAGAATCTATCTTTCCCTGAACTTAAGGTGAAACGGGAAGAGCTTAATAAGAAATATATGGAAGCCCGGTTTCAGAGTGTTATTGGTCATGTGGATAATCCACTTCAAAAGCGTACCCTGCGTCGGCAGATTGCTCGGCTTAATACCCTGATTCGGCAACAGGAACTAGCTTTAAAAGCAGAGTAAGGGTGTTGCAGTGACTATGACGGTTTGGGGAGAATGAGGAGAATATAGTGGCAGAGCAGTTTGTTAAGGCTAAAAAGGGGAAAAAAGAGTTTGTAGGACTCGTTAAAAGCAACAAAATGAATAAAACTATTGTGGTTGCGGTGGAGACTACGACTTTACATCCTTTGTACAAGAAGTATGTGAAGCGGATCAAAAAGGTAAAGGCCCATGATGAGACCAATGAGGCGAAGATCGGAGACCGGGTCCGGGTGGTGGAATGCCGGCCTATCAGCAAAGAAAAGTGTTGGAAATTGGCGGCGATTGTAGAACATGCACAATAGGGATCGTTTCCCATATAATATCTTGTCGGCAGGGGCGGGCAGGTAAGCATAAGGTTATGGAGTAAAAGAAAATGATTCAAGTGGAGACGTTTCTGAATGTGGCGGATAATTCAGGTGCTAAGATTGTTCAGTGTATCAAGGTTCTTGGTGGTTCTAAGCGGAAATATGCGAGCATTGGGGATATTATTGTGGTGGCGGTGAAAGATGCTTTACCGACATCGAATATAAAAAAGGGTTCCGTTGAAAAAGCTGTGGTAGTGAGGACTCATAAGGAATATCGGCGTCCTGATGGCACATATATCCGTTTTGACGATAATGCTTGTGTTATTATTGATGCAAGTTTGAATCCTAAGGGAAAGCGCATTTTCGGCCCGGTTGCTCGGGAATTAAGGGAGAAGGATTACATGAAGATTGTATCCCTCGCCCCTGAGGTGCTCTAGACCTTAAGGATTATTTCCTGCGAAAGTCTCTAGGATGCTGGTGTTCGCAAGGAAATCATGATAGGTATGGCTTAAGGTTGTACAGAGAATTAAGGAGCGGCGGTATGGGCGCGATTACGCAACATAAATTTAAATTAAAGAAAGAAGATACCGTCCAGATCATTGCGGGCAAGGACAAGGGAAAGCGGGGTCGGATATTGAAGATACTTCGCGACAAGGACCGGGTCGTTGTGGAAGGTGCCAATATCGTCAAAAAAGCGAAGAAGCGCCGTAATCAGCAGGATCGGGGCGGGATTTTTGAGCTAGAGGCTGCGATTCACAGCTCCAATGTGCAGATCGTATGTAAACGATGCGGACCTACCCGGATAGGGTTTAAACTAGACGGGGATACAAAGACTCGGATCTGTCGAAAATGCGGAGAGGCGTTGTAATGAAAGTCGTTGAGACAAAAGGTGTTGAGACGAAGGGCTATGAACCACGGCTCAAGAAACTATACAAGGAACAGATTGCTCCTGCATTGTTTAAGGAATTTGGTTATACCTCCGCCATGCAGACGCCGCGACTGGAAAAGATCATCGTTAGTATGGGTGTAGGGGAGGCCTTGCAAAACAAGAAACTCTTGGATGCAGCAGTAGATGATCTTACCCTTATTACAGGGCAGAAAGCGGTTAAGACCAAGGCTCGTAAGAGCATCGCCAATTTTAAAATTCGGGAAGGCCAAGAAATAGGGGTTAAAGTTACCTTGCGAGGGGCTATGATGTATGAATTCTTGGATCGATTGGTAAATGTGGCCCTTCCACGGGTTAAGGACTTTCGGGGGGTCAATCAGAACGCCTTTGATGGTCATGGGAATTACTCCCTCGGTATTACCGAGCAGATTATTTTCCCTGAAATTGATTTTGATAAAATTGAACGGGTATCCGGACTCAATATCGCTATCGTAACGACGGCGCGAACCGATGCGGAGGCTAAGGCTTTCCTCGCCAAGTTCGGTATGCCCTTTAGAAAGTAAGGGAGGTATTATGGCAAGAAAAGCGATGATCATAAAGGCGCTACGGACGCCTAAATATAAGACAAGAAAGGTGAACCGTTGCCGGATTTGTGGGCGGGCCAGGGGATACCTCCGAAAATTTGAGATGTGCCGCCTTTGTTTTCGCAAACTCGCGAGTGAAGGGCTGATACCGGGTGTCACCAAATCCAGTTGGTAAAAGGAGGAAAGGATGAGTATCTCTGATCCCGTGGCGGATATGTTAACCAAGATCCGGAATGCCGGAATGGCGAAACATGAAAAGGTTGATATCCCTGCCTCCCAGTTGAAACTTGAAATTGTTAAAATTTTGAAGACTGAAGGGTATATTAAGAATTTCAAGAAAGCAAATCTGGATGGTATGAGTGTCATCAGGGTATTTCTTAAATATGATGAACAAACTGGATCGATTATCCATGGTATCGAAAAGGTTTCTAAGCCGGGCCGTCGGGTGTATACCGGGTATAAAAATATGCCTCGGGTTTTTAATGGATATGGTACGTTGATCGTGTCTACCTCGATAGGCGTTACCACTGGAAAAAAGGCCGCTGAAAAAAAAGTAGGCGGAGAAGTTATCTGTACCGTCTGGTAAGAGGGAGTATATGTCACGTATCGGAAAAATTCCGGTTAGGATTCCCAAAGGGGTGAAGGTAAGCTTCCAGGATGCGGTCATAACCGTAGAAGGCCCCAAGGGAAAACTGAGCCAACCATATCATCCGGTTATAACCTTTGCCTCAGAAGGAGATCAGATTGTGGTCGCTAGAGCTAATGAGGAAAAGCAAACCAAGGCATTTCATGGACTCTATCGCAATTTACTCAACAATATGGTAATTGGGGTATCAAGCGGGTTTACGCGAGTTTTGATCATCACCGGAGTAGGTTACCGGGCGGAAGTGCGGGGGAAGCTCTTATCCATGAGTTTAGGGTATTCCAACGATCTCTTTGTAGGTATCCCGGAAGGTATTACCGTGGCTACTGAAGCGGGTGGGAAGCTGATTATAAGTGGCATTGATAAGCAGCGGGTTGGTGAATTCGCCTCTGAGATTCGTAAGTTGCGTCTCCCAGAACCCTATAAGGGTAAGGGAATCCGGTATGAAAATGAACAAATCCGACGGAAAACCGGTAAGTCTGGTGTTAAATAGGGTGTAAGTATGTTGCGAAAAATGCTTGAAAAGAACAGGAAGCGGATTAAAAGAAAGATCCATATTCGTAAAGTTATTTCCGGTACGCGGGAACGGCCTCGTATGAGTGTAACCCGAAGTAATCGGGCTTTGTACATGCAAGTAATTGATGATACCCAAGGGCATACTTTGGCTTCTGCTTCCACCTTGGAGAAGGAACTGCGGAACATCAAGGCAACAGTGGAAGGAGCAGTTCAGCTAGGGGAAATTATGGGAAAACGGCTGCTGGAGCAGAATATCACGCAGGTTGTTTTTGATAGGAATGGGTATTTATATCATGGCTGTGTGAAAGCCATGGCCGAGGGAGCCCGGAAAGCCGGGATTCAGTTCTAGTAGGGGGCAGCATGGAACATACACGGGAACGGGATAGAAATTTCCAGGAAAAAGATAAGGAATTTATCGAAAAGCTTGTCAAGCTTAATCGGACCGCCAAGGTAGTTAAAGGGGGGCGGCGGTTTTCCTTTTCAGCCTTAACGGTCATTGGGGATCGTAAGGGTAATGTAGGTTATGGTTTTGGGAAGGCTAATGATGTTTCCGAAGCTATCCGTAAGAGTGTGGAAAAGGCCAAACGGAATTTGGTACCTTTGCCGATTAAAAATGGCACCATTCCCCATGAAATTCAGGGAGTATTCAAGGCGTCCAAGGTATTGTTGAAGCCTGCCTGTTCTGGTACGGGGATCATCGCCGGTGGACCAGTGAGGGCGATCATGGAAGCAGGAGGCGTAACCGATGTCTTGAGTAAATCCATCGGTGCTTCAAGTCAGTATAATGTGCTCAAAGCGACCTTTGATTGTATCAGTAAGATGATGGATGCGAAAACCTTAGCCAAAAACCGAGGTAAATCCCTCAGAGATCTGTGGGGATAGGTATGGCACAGAGGATTATCATACGATTGGTTCGTAGTACCATAGGAGCCCTTCCTAAACAGCGGGCTACGGTTCGGTCTTTGGGCTTACGGAAGATTGGATCAAAGGTGGAACAGGAAGCAAGTCCTGCGGTTTTGGGGATGGTTAAAGTAGTATCCCACTTAGTTTCGGTGGAGGAGTGCACATAATGCAGGATTTTAACTTACATGCTCCTCGGGGGGCCCATAAACGAAAACGGGTCATTGGTCGCGGACAAGGTTCTGGACGGGGGACTACTGCGGGGAGGGGTAATAAAGGACAGAAAGCTCGATCCGGTGGTAAGACGTATGTGGGATTTGAAGGAGGGCAGATGCCCTTGTACCGGCGACTTGCTCAGCGGGGTTTTTCTAATTATCCTTTTAAAAAAGAATTTCAAGTGGTAAATCTGGGGGAACTAGAAAGACGTTATCAGGACGGAGAAACCGTGAATATAGCGACGCTGAAGCAGAAGGGCTTGATCAAAGGAGCTGTACCTGTGAAAATTCTGGGGGATGGGAAGTTTACCAAGAAACTCATTTTCAAAATAAGTACATTGTCCGCTTCTGCTAAGGCAAAGATTGAGCAAGCAACAGGTAGTATACGCAGTGTTGATACATGAGTGGAGATGGTTTACAAAAGCAGGAAATTTTGGTACAGAAAAGCAAATATGGTTATTATTAATGCTTAATGATACAGTACAGGAACAGTTACATGGCTAATCCAGTGGTCGGTATTTTCAGAGTTAAAGAACTTCGGGAACGTATTTTGTTTACTGCATTGATGTTGGTGGTTTTTCGAATTGGCGCAGTGCTTCCTATTCCTGGTATCAATGTGGGGGAATTGAACGCATATTTTCTTTCTCAGCAAAATTCCGGTAATCCTATTGTTGATTATCTTGACTTTTTTGCCGGTGGCGCTTTCTCGAATTTTTCGATATTTATGCTGGGGATTATGCCTTATATCTCCATGTCAATCATCATGCAGCTCCTCCTCATCGTGTTTCCTAGTTTGAAAAAGATTTCTCAAGAGGATGGAGGCAGAAAAAAGATTCAGGCTTATCAGCGACTTGGAACGGTAGTTGTTTGTCTCATCCAATCTTTTGCGGTTACCCAATATGCCCAAAGTATTTCCCGGAGTGTGGAAAATCTGTTGAGTATGAAGTTGCTTCCCTTTACCCTGATCGCTATGCTCACTGTAACTGTGGGAACGATGTTTCTCATGTGGATAGGGGAACAGATTACTCGGCGAGGTATAGGAAATGGGATATCTCTCTTGATCTTTGCAGGAATCGTGGCCCGGCTTCCTCAAGCGGTTTGGGAACTCTTTGGACGGGTACGGAATGGGGACCTCAATCCTGTATTTGTGATCCTGGTGTTTGCCATGTTTGTGGCAGTGGTGGCCTTGGTGGTATTTGAACAGCAGGGACAACGGAAAATTCAGGTGAATTATGCAAAACGGGTGGTGGGTAGGCGTATGTATGGTGCTCAGAGTACCTATATTCCTTTTAAGATCAACCCTTCAGGGGTTATTCCGGTTATCTTTGCCTCTTCAATTCTGACTTTTCCTTTGCAGATCGCTTCGACCATTGGTGGTAATGTGGCATGGCTTGGAGCGATTTCCCGAGTCTTAAGTCCCCACGGGTGGTTGTATAATATCTTATATGTACTGTTGATTATATTCTTTGCCTATTTCTATACGCAGGTGAGTTTAAACCCTATAGAAATCGCTAAGAATATTCGCGAGAATGGGGGGTCTATACCGGGGATCAGGACAGAACGGATTGAAGAATATCTCACGAAGATACTAAACCGAATCGTACTTCCTGGTTCTTTTTATCTGGCCTTGATTGCGATAATTCCAACGGTTATCCAGTGGTTGTTTAATTTCCCCTCGTCGATATCGTATTTGATGGGAGGTACCAGTCTCTTGATTTTGGTGGGAGTTGATTTGGATACTATGAGTCAAATTGAAGGACTGCTCAAGATGCACCATCACGAGGGATTGACCAAACGTGGGCGGCTTCGAGGTCGGAACCTATAGCAGCAGCTTACACAACAATTTATCCTGTATAGAGAGACAGGGAATTATAAAGGGAGTATTATGGATGAAAGTCCGAACTAGTGTTAAACCTATTTGTGATAAGTGTAAGGTGATTAAACGAAACGGTATCATACGGATCGTTTGTCAGAACCCTAAACATAAACAAAAGCAAGGTTAGGAGTAGGTATGGCGCGTATAGCGGGGGTTGACCTCCCTAATAAGCATGTAAACATTGCCTTGACCTATATTTTTGGAATTGGTAGATCCAGTGCGGATGTAATTTGTGTCAAAGCAAAGATAGATCCCCAGCGACTCATTAATGATTTGTCAGCAGAGGAGCTCAATGGGTTGCGGCAGCTCATTGAGAATGAGTATAAAGTCGAGGGCCGTTTACGTACTGAGATTGCCCTGAATATTAAGCGGCTCATGGATATTGGGTGTTACCGTGGACTTCGACATCGCAAGGGTCTGCCTCTTCGGGGTCAGCGGACCCGAACCAATGCCCGTACGCGTAAGGGTAAGAAGAAGACCGTGGCTGGTAAGAAGAAATAAAAGAAGCGGAGGATAGGGTGGCTGCTAATACAAAGAAACGGAAAGAGAAGAAATCCGTATATGAAGGGAACGTATATATCCAGGCTACGTTCAATAATACGATTGTTACCATAACCGATATTATGGGAAATGCCGTTTCCTGGGCGAGTTCTGGAGGACTTGGATTTAAGGGCGCCAAAAAATCTACTCCTTTTGCAGCACAGACGGTAACTGAAACGGCAGCGCAAAAGGCTATACAGGTGGGACTTCGGGAAGTACATGTCTATGTTAAAGGGCCGGGAATCGGCCGGGAATCGGCGATTCGGCAATTGGGGGCACTGGGTATCAAAGTAAAGTCGATCAACGATGTTACACCGATTCCGCATAATGGTTGCAGGCCTCGCAAAACCAGGCGTATCTAAGGGGGAAGAAGAATATGGCACGATATACCGGACCTGTTTGCCGATTATGCCGAGCAGAACAGAAGAAGCTGATGCTCAAGGGTGGACGTTGCAGAAGTGATAAGTGTCCGATTAATAAGAAACGTCCTGCACCGGGTAAAGACCCCAAGGCACGACCAGGGAAACGGTCGGACTATGGTATTCAGCTCCGGGAAAAACAGAAGCTCAAGAGAATATACGGTATGCAAGAGAAGCAATTTACTCTCTTTTTTGAACGGGCCCTTCGTATGAGTGGCATTACCGGGGAAAATCTCTTTACCTTACTAGAACGGAGAGTCGATAATGTGGTGTACCGTTTGCGTTTCGCCGTAAGCCGGAGTCAAGCACGGCAGATTGTACTCCATGGCCATGTAAGGGTTAATGGGAAACGAGTTAATGTGCCTTCTTATTTAGTTCGACCCGATGATGTGATAGAGATTGGGGAATCCGGTAAAGGGCTGGTGGTGATTAAAGATGCCTTAAAAGAATACGGACGATCCGGGATCATGCCTTGGCTTTCTTTAGATCCTGATACCATGAAAGGGAAGTTTCTTGCTAATCCGCGGCGTAGTGATATTACTGATCTGATGGATATCAAAGAACAGATGATTGTTGAATTATATTCTAAATAAGGAGTCTTCATGGCCCGTAAGAACCTGCTGAAAGGATTCAAACGTCCCAAAAATATCATTTTTGAATATGGTGAGCTTAAACCGGATTATGCTAAGCTCACAGCCGCTCCTTTTGAACCAGGATTTGGAACGACGATTGGTAATACCCTGCGGAGGGTGCTTCTTTCGTCTATCCAAGGATATGCAATTACCGCTGTTAAGATTACATCCTACGATGGTGTAGGAGTGGGTCATGTAGTTTCCAGTGAATTCGAGACCATACCGAATATTGTCGAAGATACCCTTGAGGTCATTAATAACCTTAAGCAGATCCGGCTCCGCCTTCCTTCTGATACGGAAGAGGAAGTGCTCTTATATGAATGGTCTGGGAGCCGGGAAATCAAGAGTGATGATTTTGAACGGATAGGCCAGGTGGATGTTTTGAGTACCGACCAACATATTATGACCCTTATGGATAATGCCCGGATTGAATTTGAAATTCAGATTGAGCTTGGTCGGGGTTATGTTCCTTTTGAGGTCAATGAACGTTATGTAGATGTTATTGGTACGATTCCCTTGGATGCGATCTTTTCTCCGGTGAAGAAAGTGAAATTCGCTGTGGAGCCTACCCGGGTAGGACAACGCAATGATTATGACAAGCTACTGCTGGAACTGTGGACCGATGGGACCCTCCGTCCAGAAGATGCTTTAGCGGAGGCAGCAAAAATTCTCAAGGAGCATCTGTCGGTTTTTATTAACTTTGACGAAAATAACCTTGGGTCTGATGAGGATTTTGACGAAGATGATGAGCGTATCCGGCAGCTTCTTAATACACCGGTGGAAGAGCTGGAATTATCTGTTCGTTCATCAAATTGTCTCAAAAACGCAAATATTAAAACCATTGGAGAGTTAACCCGGAAAACCGAAGATGATATCACCAAGACCCGTAATTTTGGGAAGAAATCCCTCCAGGAAATTAAGGAGAAACTCAAGGAATGGAACCTGAGTCTGGGGATAACCGACCTCAATGTTTTAAGAAATGCGGTAAAGATTGTTCCCCAACAGGAAAAGGAAGAAGTAGATGAAGCATAAAAGAGGGTTTAATCCCCTGGAACGTATGTCGGCTCATCGGAAAGCCCTTCATCGGAATATGGTTACGTCCTTATTTAGATATGAACGGATTAGGACTACCAAGGCAAAGGCCCTGGAAATCCGCCGGAGTGCTGAAAAGTTGATAACCCGGGCAAAAGTTGACTCGGTGCATAATAGACGGATTGTTTCTCGTCGTCTCTATGATGAGGGCATGGTGGCTAAGTTGTTTACTAATATTGCCCTTCGAATGAAGGATCGCCCCGGTGGTTATACTCGGATACTCAAACTCGGCGAGCGTCCAGGAGATGCCACCGAAATGGTTATTCTTGAATTGGTTGATTATACCCTGGATATAGAGGGTACTTCGGGTAAGCAGGCAAAGAAAGCCGCTAAGCAGGATTCCAAAAGAACCAAAAAAGCAGATAACGGTGTGAAAGGAACATCGTAAGGGGGATAAGACAATGCCTAAAGCGCATAGGGGCAAGGGAATCTGGGAACTATTTTCTCGTGGGCGCGGTCAGTGTCCGGTTTGTAAACGGAATAATGTGAAGATTCTGTACGAACAGGAAGAGGGTGATATAAAGGTTAAGGTATGCAAAGTCTGTAAGGCTGCGATTAAGCATGGTAAAAAGCATTTAGTTCCGAGTTAAGGTTTTGTTTCTTTCGAACACCAGTACGTATAAAGCGGCATCTCTAGGGAAGACTAAGCTTATACGTACTGGTTTTGTTTTAGAAGAGGAGGAGTTTAAAACTAAAAAAACCTGTATATAACAGGTTTTTTTAACTACGGGAGCGACGGGGCTTGAACCCGCGATCTCCGGCTTGACAGGCCAGCGTGATGAACCAGCTTCACTACGCCCCCTTAAGATGTTATCAATATAATCAAAAAAAAAAAAAATGTCAAGGAGAATGTGAGAGGCAGCAGGGCAACGTCATTTAAAAACCTCTCCACGCAAAGGTGTGATATAATGAAGTACCCAAGGGAGGGGACACATGGAGATCACGAAGGAAGAAGCGGACCGGCTGAAGGAAAGTCTGGGCGGAATAACTGACTGGCGGCGGCAATCGGGACATCTGCTGCATAAGCTGGTTGACGTTCTGGTAATCGGGCTGACGACGGTGATAGCGGGATGGGGCGAATACAGCGTCATGGAGGACTTTGGCAATGCGAAGGCGGATTTCTTCAAGACCTTTCTGGAATTGCCGAATGGGATACCCGATGAAAAGACGTTTGCCCGGTTGTTTGCCCGGATCGACCCGATGGAATTGGCGGCCTGTCTGGGGCAATGGCTGGATGAGGTACGGGAGACGGGGGGACGGGAGATCAACATAGATGGGAAGACGATATGCGGGAGCGGGTCCAAGGGGAAGGGGAAGAAGGCGGCCCA
>JAITEL010000117.1 GCA_031282065.1 Treponema sp. | reverse complement strand
CGCCCGCGCGCCGCCCCCCGCCCCACCCCCAAGGCCAGACCCCCCCCCACACCCCCGCGCCGCCCCGCGGCCCGCCCCCCCCCCCCCCCAACAAAGAATTTGCGGGAACCCTCAAGGTTATCCCGGCGAACAACTCACGGTCTGTCATGGCTCCCTCCTTTTTTCGTTTCTCTGCCTTTAAGCGTATTAAGCACTACTATAGTACGGATTTGGGGAAATGTCAATACCCCCCCCTTAAATTCTCCGGGCCCTTCCGCCGGCAAACCTCCCCCCGCTATGACGGTGACCCTGTCAGGCCGGCCTCAGCAGAACGGAGGCTTGATAAAAATATTGACCTATAAGCTAGTCCTTACTATTATAAGGGCTACCAATTTCGGGGAAAGGGGAGAAGCATAGGATGAAAAAACGGGTTGCCCTGCTGGGAGCTACCGGATCTATAGGGAAAAGTACCCTGGATGTGCTCTTGCAGGCGGATCACCTCATTGATTTAGGCCCTGAGGGAGGGGACAAAGGGGGTGAGCTGGTGGTTGCAGGCACCCCGGAAGCCGTAGCCGGCCATACCGGCTCCTATACCGGCCGGTACCTCAAGGAACTGCTGGACCGGCGTTAAGGGGGAGGCGTTTTGAAACAAAGGGATATCCTTCAGCTTTTCGACCGGGTCTTCAAATGTCTCATGGGTCTTTCCGATAGGGCGGTGATTAACTGCATCAACGGCCTCTTTGGGAAGGCCTATGACCCGGACAGTGAGCTCAGCCGTCCGGCTACGGAAACCGTGGAGCCTACCTTGAAACGTTCTTTTGCGGATATGGTGCTCTGCATTAACGGCACCGATGCGTATCTTATCGAAGCCCAGATAAAGAACGACACGGATATGGCGCTTCGGATCTTGCAGTACATGCTGAACCAGGGGCGGCGGGAGGCCGTAAAAAAAGGCCATGCCCTCAGCATACGGCTGCCTGAAACCCGGGTTATCTACTGGGAGATCACCGGGACAAGCCCTGACCTCGAGCGCATCTATTTTGAATTCCCCGGAGGTCTGCGCTGCTGTTATGAAGCGCCCAGTTTTAAGTTTCCCAACTATACCGCGGCCATACTGGAAGAACGGAACATGGGGCTTTTGCTGCCTTTTTGCGTGTTGAAGCTGCGCCGGGAAGTGAAGAAAGCCAAGAGCAGCGCTGCCCGGCAGGACCTGGCCAAGCAGCTTAAAAGGATAGTGGAGGACGTTATGGCAGCAGTGGAACGCAGCGAGGAGAGGGGTATCCTAAACTCCTGGGATGGGGAGAACCTACGCCGCTTGACCTTACGATTGCAGCAAGAAATATATTCACCCTATACTGAATTTGCGGAGGTACTATCCATGTGGGAAGATATACAATTGATAGATTATGAAGGGATTATCCGGAGGGCCGAAGAGGCCGACCAGCGGGCCGAAGCAGCGGAAGCAGCCGCTGCCCAGAAAATGAAAGCCGCTGCCCAGCGGCTTATCGCTATGGGGATATCTGAGGAACAGTTAGCCGCTGCAGGACTCCTGGAAATCGCCGGGAAGTGACCATGGGGGAGGAGGCGCGGGGTGTAGGGTGTAGTAGTTCGGCTTTGCAGGGAAACATAAACCAGAGGAAAAGGGCTTGTTCCTGCGCGCTTCGGCTCCTGGGTACCTTAGCCCTGCTCCTCTTCCTTGGGCTTGGCCGAACCCTGTATGCCCAAGAGGAGGCCCCAGTACCGGCACCTGAGACGCCGGCAGGTGAAGAGCCGTCCCCGTCTGAAACGCCACCCCTTGAGCCCGCCCCGCCTGCCTCCCCCGAAGAGGAAGCCCTAAGCCCGGAACTGCAGATCGTGGAGATGGATATTAAGACCTCCAGTTTAAGGGAACTAGCCGCCTGGTGCCGGAGCCTGGGTTTAAGCGAAGGCGGTACCAAGGAAGAATTGGCCAACCGGCTCCGCGGCCACTTTATGCTTCCCCTTCCTCAAATAGTGCAGGAGGAAGAAGCCGTTGAGGGAGCTCCAAAACCCAAAAAGCAAACCATTATCACCATTGAATCTGCCCGGAGTACCGAATACTTTACGCTGGAAGTGGTCGATGAAGAATATGCCCGGCTGCGGGGGAATGTGGTGGTGAGCCTCAAAGAGGAGGATGCGGTACACCGGATTAGCGCAGGGGAAATCCTCTACAACCGAACCCGTAATGTGATGAGCGCTTCCGGGGGGGTGGAATACCGGAAAGAGTCGGGGGATACCATAGAGACCTTTAAGGGAGCCTCTATCACGGTGAATCTGGATAACTGGTCCAGTGTCTTTGTGGGAGGGGTTACGGAGAAATCCGTTACGGGTAACACCACTGCCTATGAGTTTGCAGGGACCCTCATCTCCCGCAGTGATGAAGAGGTAACCATCATGACTCAGGCAACCATTTCCAATGCCAAGAACCCCGAGGCCTTGTGGTCTCTCCAGGCTTACAAGCTCTGGCTCCTGCCCGGTTCGGATTGGGCGGTTTTAAGTGCGGTCTTAAAGGTAGGGGAAATACCGGTGTTGTATATCCCCTTTTTTTATTTCCCTGCAGACGAGATCATCTTTCACCCCGTGATAGGTACGCGCTCCCGGGAGGGCAATTTTGTCCAGACCACTACCTATCTCTTGGGCCGGCCCAAGACCAACCCCGCATCGGAAAGTTCCATCTCCAAGATCCTGGGCAACAGCGCCGATATGGAAAAGACCCGGCAGGGTCTCTTCCTGCGCAGTACCGGCCGTAAGTCCCGGGATCCCAACGATACCCGGCTTTCCCTGCTCTTTGACGCGTATTCGAACCTTGGGACCTATCTAGGAACCGAAATGATCCTTCCCCCGAAGGGCATCTTTGGAGGCATGGATCTCTCCGCAGGTCTTGGGTTTACCCGCACGATCTACCAACTCAACTCAGGCTTTTCCCCCTTTGCCCAGTATGACGGCTCAGACGAATGGAACAAGGGCTATTTTTTTTCCCAGGAAATCCCCTTTCGCTACCGCTTGCATACCAATGGCTCTCTGTCCGGGAAATACGGCTCCTTTACCTGGGCCTTTCCCTTCTATGCAGACCCCTTCGTTGACCAGGACTTCTTGGACCGCAGTGAAGAGATGGATTGGGTTAGCATGATCAAAGGGGAGGAGGAGGAAGAAGAGGATACCACGACGAGCTCTGCATTAGGCTCCTATGAATGGCGGCTGAGCGGCACCGTCACTCCTTCGGTTACGGTCCTTAATCCCTATGTCTCCTCTTTTTCAGTATCCAGTTTGAGCACTTCCCTATCCTTTCGCACGAGAACCTCTGCCCTGGTATCTGCGGCTTCCCCGACTTCCCCGGAGCGGGCCTTTTTTTTCCCCGATAAATGGACCGTGTATTCGATTAGTACCTCTATCGCGGGAACCCCCTTGACCCTGGGAGGGCCGAAGACCGGTTCGCCGCCCAAGACCGATACCCAAGGGCAGGATCCTTTCCAGGGCATAGGGAGCCCCCGTTCCCCTTGGGAAGACCCTCAAGACGCTGAAACAGAGACGTCCGGGGCTTTGGAGATCCATCCGCCGGCCCTCTCAAACAAATTTACCATACCCTCTATGGGCGGGCCGCGTTTGGCATTTGATTACCGCCTTACCCCTACAGGCGCTTCAGAGCTGCAATACCGCTCTTCAAGCCAGAACTGGCCTGAACAGGATACGATTGATTGGCAGGAAGTTTCTTCTCTATTAACCACCTTTGGCAGTAACGGGAGCCTAGGCCTTACCTTAAGCCAACCGGAAACGAGTCTGTATACCAGCACTTTCTCCGTTTCCGGTAATGGCCAATGGCAGGGGTATACCTATATCAATGAAGAAGCCGAAGAATTCAACACCCCTACGGCCCTGGATGATGCCCATTTGCGTTCCTATAACGCCACTTTTTTTACCACCTCCTATGAGTTTTCCACCACCCTAAAGCCCTTCCACGCAAGCCCTGTCTGGGGTAATACCAATATGCAGTACAGTTTCAAGGGGCTTTTGGCAAAAAGCGTGTTTGACGGGACTGCTACCGAGCCCTCCTGGGATGTGGAGTACGGTAAGTGGGATGATGAGGATCTTTCCACCCATCAGGCGGCGACGAATATCGCAGCCTCAATTATGGATAAGGTACAGAACCTCACGATTACCGCGGACTTACCCCCAAAGGATGCTACCCTGGCAGGAAATGCCACCTTTCGGGTCTGGCAAACGGAAACCTCCCTGCGGGGTAAAATACTGGAACCCTATGATGAAGAAGAGCGGAAATTGGAACCCCTGTACCTTACCGAAACCCTCCGGTTCGGAAAGAACGACGCCCATTCCCTGACCCAGGAGATCACCTATGACCCGGAACTCAAGGAGTACACCAACCTCACCACCCGCCTTTCCTGGGTCGGAATCGGCCTTACCGCTTCGTATACGGCCTTGCGCTCCCACTCCTATACCCTTGAGGAGAGCGGCTGGGTACAGTCCCAAGAGGAAGAGACCTTGAATCCCAAGGATTTACAGATACGCTATACCAAGACCTTTCAAAAGAAGGATCTGTGGGGCAAACGGCTTTCTTTTTCTCTTAGCCTCAATTCCGCCTTATCCTTTGATCTGCAACGGTACACCTATTCCCAGTATACCTTTACCCTGGGTGTTACCCTGGGGATTGCGAATTTTCTTGATATATCCCTGAGCACCAACTCCATGAATACCGTGGTCTTCCGGTATTTTCAAAACCTGCCCTTCTTTGATCTTCCCGTGGACTTGCCCGGGGAACAAAACGTATTGGTGGATATCCTTAATTCGTTTCGCTTTGATAATGATGCCCTGCGCAGGAGTTCGGGGTTCAAATTAAAATCGTTCAGCCTGAATCTGGTCCATCACCTGGGGGATTGGAATGCCAAGCTGGGTATCACCCTGTCTCCCTATCTGGATCAAAGCGACGGCAGGCCGGTGTATAAATTCAACAATGAAATCTCCTTTCTGATCCAATGGGTACCTATCAGTGAAATAAAGACGGAAATAAACGCGAATAAAGACAAAATTGTATTTAAGTAAGGGGGCGTATTGCGATACCTTTCTTTTCATGGTATGGTGTACAGGGTAACGGGATAGTTACCTATTTACGATTTTTGCAGGAGGATTGCATTGATGAGAAAAACAAGTAAGACAGTGGGTCTGGTATTGCTCATCCTGGGGATTCTGGCCCCCTTGTATG
Source organism: Treponema sp. (assembly GCA_031282065.1). Taxonomy (GTDB): domain Bacteria; phylum Spirochaetota; class Spirochaetia; order Treponematales; family Breznakiellaceae; genus JAIRLU01. The sequence goes on along the minus strand of JAITEL010000117.1, from coordinate 8,284 downwards.
GGACCGGAGGAAAAGAGAGTTCCCCTCAAGCAGGGACGGCTTCCGTAACATTGGTCATGGGATCATGGCGGGCCGACGATGTGGCCCAGATGAACAACCTATTAGCGGAATACAAGAAGCTCAAGCCCAATGTTACCATCCAGTTCCGGCCTACCAACCCGCCGGATTACAACGCCACCTTGCGTTTGCAGTTGGACGGAGGTACCGGGCCTGACCTGATGTATGCACGAAGTTACGCTCCGGGCCAGGAGCTGTTCAACGCCGGGTACTTTGCCGACTGTAGCGCCATTCCTGGAGTTACGCAGAATTTCAGCGCGGCAAACCTTGCCCCCTGGCAGATGCCCGACGGAAAGCTCTTCGCGGTTCCCTTTGCTGCGGTTTCCCATGCGGTCTATTACAATAAGACGATTTTTCAGAAGGAAGGCCTCAGCCCTCCCCAGACCTGGGAAGATTTCCTTGCCCTCTGCGAAACCCTCAGTGCCAAAGGCTATACGCCCCTGGCCAATGGCGTGGCCGATGAATGGGACATCCTTGAGGTCTTCTACCTGGGTATGCTCCCCAATTTTGTAGGCGGCGGGACTGAGCGAGCCGCCTATGAAAGCGGGGCAAAGAAACTGAACGACCCCAGCTTTGTCGCCAGTTTCCAGGCTATGGCGGATGTAGCCAAATACCTGCCTAAAGGCTATGAGTCGGTTACCTACAATGATTCCCAGGCCCTCTTTAACACCCAGCAGGCGGTGATGTTCATGGACGGCTCATGGACCGCCGGGGTATATGCAGGGGCTCCCTTTGAATGGGGACTCTTCGCCATGCCCGCACCTCGGGGCCGGCCTACCCTTATCACCTTCCACCCCGATATGGCCATAACCTACAATAAGGCTACCAAGTATCCTCAGGAATGTCTGGACTTTCTTGCATGGCTTGCCTCACCTGCAGGAGCTGCGGTTGCTTCCAAGGCGCTGCCTGTGGGCTTCTTCCCGATGATCAACGCCGCCATCACCCTGGATGACCCTCATGCCAATGAGTTCCTCGCCCTCAACAAGGGTAAGGATACGGATGCCCGTTTTGTCTGGCCCAAGTTCCTGAACCTCTATGCGCCTATGAATCAGGCGGTCATCCGGGTGATTAAAGGGGAGCAGACTCCCCAGCAAGCGGCCGATGCTATGGAAAGCGCTGCTGCGGGTATGCGCTAAGGACGCCTTGGTAAGGAGGGTCATGGTGCTCAGATCAAAGCATGCAACGCTCGGAAATGGAACGATAATCACCTGGCTGCCCTATATGGCGCCGGCCTTGCTGTTCTATGTGGTCTTTATGGCCTGGCCCCTCCTTACGTCTTTGTCCTTAAGTTTGTATACCGGTTCTGCCGGCATAGGCCGGCGGTTTTCCGGTCTTGATAACTTCATCAAACTTTTTACGGTTCCCCAGTACGCCCAGCGGTATTGGGGTGCCTTTGCCCATACCCTTATCTTTTTCTGTATCCATTTGGCGGTTCAAAACGGCCTGGGCATACTCTTTGCCACCCTCTTGACCGGCAAGCATCTCAAGGGCAGGGAATGTTACCAGACGATCATCTTCATACCCGTTACCCTGGCGGTGCTCGTAACCGGTTACCTGTGGAAGCTCCTCCTTAACCCCGTATGGAGCGGCCCTTTTTTGCAGGGCCTGCACCTGGACTTCCTGGTCCGTCCCTGGCTGGGGGACCGGTTCACCGCGCTTATATGCGTGTCCCTGGTTTCCTGCTGGCAATGGATGGGCATACCCACGATGATGTTTGTGGCCGCCCTGAGGAACATCAGCGAAGACTACCTTGAGGCAGCTTCGATTGACGGGGCACGGGGCTTCCAGGTCTTCTGGCATATCAAAGTTCCCCTCATTAAACCGGTGATAGGGATGATAGCCATCCTTACCTTTGTCAATAACTTCAATGCCTTTGATGTGGTCTTTGCTATGGAGAACGCCAACGGCGCGCCGAACTATGCTACCGATCTTATCGGGACCCTCTTTTACCGGGTGGGTATTGCCGGGCAGCATCCCGTGGGCATTCCCGATCCGGGGCTGGGCGCAGCCATTGCCACGATTACCTTCCTGGTCCTCTGTCTGGGGGTCATACCCACCCTGCGGGCCACTCAGGGGAGGGACTAAATGAAGGGTCCTTCGCTTAAACGGCAAAATCTGCATATCCCTGCCCACCTCATCTTGGGAATCTGGTCATTGATCGTGATCTTCCCCCTTTGGGTGATGGTGATAAACTCCTTCAAAGACCGGCTTTCCATCTACCAAAACCCCTTCGGGCTTCCGGCAACATGGAATATCGCCAATTACGGGATGGTCCTCTCGGACGGCGATTTTCTGGGCTACTTCAAGAACAGCCTCATCACGGTGCTCCTCTCTCTTATGCTCCTGATCCTTACCGGCGCGCTTGCCGGCTACGCCCTGGCCAGTTGGCGGAGCAAGATCTCCCGCTGCCTGTACTTCTTCTGTATAGCCGGGATGATGCTCCCCATTAAAATCGCCTCCATACGCCTTTTGGAACTGGTCAAAACCCTGGGGCTCTTGAACACGATCTGGGCCCTGGTTCCCATCTATGTGGCTATGGGCATACCTGTGGCCGTATTCGTATTGACCGAATTTATCCATGCCGTGCCCCAGGAGTTGACCGAAGCGGCCATTATCGACGGGGCAGGGCGTTTCGGCATCTTCCTGAGGATCATCGCCCCCCTCTTACGGCCGGCCATTGCAACCGTGGCCATTTACAACCTGGTACCCTTCTGGAACGACCTGTGGTTTCCCCTGATCTTCATAAGCGATGACCGGGCAAAAACCGTACTGCTGGGAGTAACCCGGCTCTTCGGCCAATATCAGACCGACTGGTCCAAGGTACTGGCGGTCCTCACCCTGTCGGCCCTTCCGGTGATTGCCCTGTATTTGGTGGCCAGCAAGCAGTTCATCAAAGGGCTTACCGCAGGAGCGGTAAAAGGATAAGCCCTCCCTATTCCAGGGACACTCCCAGCCAATACCGGGGATCCCTCATCTGAGCGCTTATACGGCCCAGGGAGACGGCAGTGGTGGTTTCCGCCACCAGCAAGGACTTGCCATCCAGGGTAAAGCGGGCGCCCTCTCCCGGCAGATCCGCAAGGCCCATAGCGTGGCTGTAGTGGGGGGAAACCATGATCCCCGCGGGGATATTGGCCTGTTCCAGTATGAGGGCCCACAGCAGGGCCCGGCTATCGCAGTCCCCGCGGCCGTCCACCGCAGCGCTTACCAGATTCACAAAATCACTGCCCTGAAGATTCCGTTCATAGGTAAAGGACTGAACCCACTGAAGGGCCTTTTCTGCCAGTTCCCGCGCTTCCACTTCCGGGATGTTCCAAAAACGTTCCAGCATGAAGGCGGCATGGGAAAGACGCTCAAAGGAATCCCGGTAAATGGCCCGGTAAAAGCGAATCCACGCTTCTTTCCAGTGCTCCGATGCGATATAGCCCGTGAGAATGGCAAATTCCCGGTCAACCACGGCTTGAGCCGCCGCCGCATCCTGTTCATAGAGGATGGCCTGGACCGGCAAACCGGCCAAGGGAACGGAGCGCGGCGTACCGCGGGGATAGAGGTACTCGGTAATGGGGCCGGGAACCAGCCGTTCCTGGGGGCTGGGGGCAATGGAATCAAGGACAGAGAAATGCATGTCCGTCTTATCCCCGCCCTGAGCAAGGCCATAGCTCAAGGCGAGCAGGAAGGGCTTTTCTCCTTGGGGCTTTTGGGCTTCCAGTTCAATACAAAGACCGTAGCCCTGGGAGAGCCCTCCGGGCCCTGAAAACGCTAAGTCCAGGAGTACCGCTTTCTTGTTGCGATAGGTAAAGGGCTTGATCCTTCCCTGGTTGTTCAAACGCTGCTGTATATCCGCGGCCAAAGCCTCTACCGAAGCATAGGGGTTCTCTGAGCGGGAACCGTCACGCCTCAGGACAGCGGCATAGACTACCACATCAAGCCGGGTGTCTTCTGCCGGGGAATAAAAGGAGAAGCGATCCTTTCCGTCTCCGTCCACAAGCCCATAGCCTTCAGGAGGATCCATGCGAAAACCCCAGGTAGGCGATGCCAAAGGGGACGGGGATACGAAAGCCGGGGAGCAGAGCAAGAGGAGGAAGGCCAGGGGAGCAAGGGGAGGGCGCCGGGCAGGACTATTTGTGAAGACCATGATAGTATAAGTTTCGACCATTTTGAGGAAAAAGGGTCTAAGCGATAGGGGAAAGAAGCGTGAAACGTATATCCATCCTTTTTGAGAATGAACAGTGCCTGGTCCTCAATAAACCCGCAGGCCTTGCGGTACAGGGAGGCGCAGGGGTAGGGGCTTCTTTGGATAAGCTCCTTGAGGAAGAGCGTTCCCCCAAGCCTCTGTTGGTGCACAGGCTTGATAAGGATACCTCCGGGCTCATCCTGGTGGCAAAGAACCGGGAGGCCGCGGCCTTGTTTTCCGCCTTGTTTTCCCAAAGCAGGGGGATATGCAAACACTACCTGGCGGTCTGTGAGGGGAGACCGCCAAAAGAGGCCGGGGCCATAGACTTCAGCCTTGCCATAGGAAGGGAACTGAAGCGGGCTCAAACGAGCTATAGACGGCTTGCGGGGGACCGGGATAGTTCCCTCCTTGCCCTTGAACTGGGAACCGGCCGTATGCACCAGATACGCCGGCACCTGGCCCGGATAGGGAACCCCCTTCTGGGAGACGATAAATACGGCAATTTCGCCCTCAACAAGGCCCTCCGTAAAAGCAGGGGGCTTAACAAGCTCTTACTCCATGCCGCCCGGCTGGTCATCCCCCCATCGGAGGGACTTTTGGGTTTTTCCCTGGATGTGAGCGCTCCCGTGCCCGGGTATTTCCAGGACTTTATCGAGCGGTTTCAGCCCTCAGGCGGGCGGAGCCTCAGGGCTTAAGCTGGGGAACCCTGAGGACGGGGCTAGGTTCAGGCGGGTTTCAAGCCAATTCAAGCCTGTTTTAAGGTAATTGCATGAGGTAAAAAGCCCGTTAAAATAGGTTTTGAGGCAATGTAATTAGGTCGAAAGCTATTTTAATTAGGTCTTAAGGTAATGTAATTTTCCCAAAAGCCTATTGCATGAGGTATTTCGGCAATTACATTACCAAATGAGGCCAGTACATGAGGTTTTTAGCCAATTACTGGGGAACTTCCGGTGGTGTAAGGCTCAAGCTGTTCAGAACCCTTCTGTCCCTTATGGCCTTCGCCAAAGGGTGGAGTATATGGCAATACAATTTTATTTATATCATCTGTATAATTGTACGGCAATATAAAATCATCCGAACCTTTATCATTCGGAAAATCAAGTCCATTAATTGGATACTTTACCGTTGATTTAACGGCATTTTTTGAAATCATGCCTTTATGTATAAACGTTATTTCAGGTGTTTTAGGCAAGAGTGTATTTATTATTGCGCCTCCACCCGTGTTTGCGTGTATATGGATTACTTCGAAATAGTTTAACAATAATTGCGTTATTTTTTCAAAATCATGTAAATCATGTATCTTATCCAGATTATGAAATTCTATTGCCATACCATTTATTTTATCAAAATAAGGCGATAAATACGATAAAGTTTTATATTCCATACCCTCTATATCCATTTTTATAAATACAGATAAATCTTTAATAGTAAGGATATTTTTGAAAATATTGTCAAATGTAATATTTTTATTATCGTTATAATCGTTTAAATATTTAGGGACAAAATATTTGCCATGTTTTTGTGTAAAATATGCTTGTATATTTCTACGGTTCTGTATCACCGATTTTATCTGTCTCCATGAATTTATTATCCATGAACGTTTTAATATTAATAAGCCTCCAAGCGCATGACCAATACTATCCCTTATCTTTTCTATTCCGCTTTTCCATGAAACAGAATAATCAAATGCTATTATTTTTATATCTTTTTCCCTCTCAAAATCAATTTCAAATGACCAATCATCATTAATGCCGAAACTTAATAATATTTCAGTTTTTTGTATCTGATCTTTTGAAATAACATATCCACCGTCCCAGTCTCTGCCCAGGCGGATTAAGTTATCCATTTGTATTGGATGAAATTTGTTTAAGTCATACATACTATTTTCTCCTTAAATCATTAAACCATATATAATGCGTATACCTGGACTGTTATGTGCCGTTTTTCTTGTTTCAGGTTTTCTTTCGTACATATTTATCAAGATAATATCCCGCTGCTTTTTTCAGTCCTTCGCTTTTTATCCGCCTCGCCACCGCAAATATTTTATGCGTTATTACAGACATCAAAGTATCGACGCCAAAGATTCTATTTATCCTTTGTTCCACCATTCTATTTTTTCTCCACTCAGCAGAATGATATTGCGTAGAAAAATGATGTATTGTATATGTTTCCCCTGTCTGCTTTATCGCTCCCGTTAGAACACTTTTAACAGTAAAATATTTCCACGAATATATTTTATATCTTTTATCATGAAAATATAATTCCAGTATATACTTCATTATCTCAGGTAAGATTAACGTGGAAATATATACATACCGTTTGGATACCGGCATATCCAGTATGGTTTCCGTTTCAGCGGGATCAAAAAAGTGTTTATTCTCAAAGTATTCCATACATTTTTTTATGTATGGATGCCCTTTAACCGCGCCGAAACATCCCGCTTCCAGACTTTTCTGATGCGGAGTCTCATCCGCCAGCATTAGTTCGCTATCCAATAACGGGTCAAATGGCTTAATAACTTCCATGTCCATATCGAGATATATTCCACCATAATGATAAACCGCATAAAGGCGGATATAATCAGCGGCACACGCATACATCTTTGCGTCAAACGCTTGCTTTGTCCAAACCGTCATATTTATATCAAAACGTTTTGTATCCCATAAAATGAACTGATAATCTGGAAGTTTTACTTTCCATGAATCCATACATGCTTGATATACAGCCGGTATCGGATCGTTAGACAGCCAACAATAGTGTATTATTTTAGGTATTGGCACAAACAACCTCCTGGTTATATGCTAATAATTTTCCTTAATTTTCGCTGCGGTTCCCATAACCAACGGTTACGCTGCCGGAACACCTTCCGCGTTGTACGCCGCGTTTATACACGTTTCATGCGCGTACCTCATATCCATCTTGTGTACTAACGCGCCATATATTTTTTATGGTAGTATTTCACAGCTCTGTTCACTCCCATACGCTTTATCCTGTTTCCTATCGAAACTATTCTACGAACTATTTTTGCCAACAGTGTTCTTTCTCCAAGTACCCTGCATATTTCTTGCTCTATTTTTCTATGCTTCCTCCATTCCACAGAATGATACTGTGTCGCAAAATGATGTATTGTATAGGTATTCTTTGTCTGCTCTATGACTCCGGTTATGATATTCTTTGCCGTAAAATATTCCCGTGGGTATATTTCGTATCTTTTATCACTGAAATACTCAAGCGCGTTTTTCATCAGTTCAGGCGAAATTAACGGCATTATGTAATCATGCCGTTCAGACACCGCCATTTTCATTATCTTTTCTGTATCCTCGCTGTTAAAAAAATTATTGGTTTCATAATATTCCATGCACTTCTTTATATATTCATGGCCCTTTACCGCTCCAAAACATCCGGCTTCCAGGTTTTCACTGATATGATTTTCATAAGCGAGCATTAAATCGCTGTTTAATAGTCCGTTAAACGGTTTTATTATCTCCATATCCATATCAAGGTATATGCCGCCGTGATTGTAAACGGCAAAGAAACGAATATAATCAGAAGCGCAGGCATACATACCAACATCAAACGCCTGTCTTGTCCATGCCGTTTTATTTATGTCAAAACGTTTGGTATCCCATAACATAAACTGATAATCAGGAAGTTTTATCTTCCATGATTTTATATATTTCTGATAGTCTTCCGGTACCGGATTATCCGATAACCAGCAATAATGAATAATTTTAGGAATTGCCATCACGTTATATGCCATAGACGCCTTCTTTTCCATGCCGTATACACGGCGCGGAATACAGGGAGGAATAAAAAGAGGCCGGAGTATCCGCGCGCAAAGATACTCCGGCCTTCTTTATGGAAAGAGGAAGAAAAAAGATGTAAGAAAAGGGTGAATTTAAGCTGTCAGGGGCTTGACAAAGACTACGGGCGGCCCATACTTGCTTGCTTGCTTGCTTGCTTGCTTGCTTGCTTGCTTGCTTGCTTGCTTGCTTGCTTGCTTGCTTGCTTGCTTGCTTGCTTGCTTGCTTGCTTGCTTGCTTGCTTGCTTGCTTG
>JAITEL010000091.1 GCA_031282065.1 Treponema sp. | reverse complement strand
ATGACGGGTTCACTGCGCTTCCCGCAATGACGAAAGCCCCCGCCACCCCCCACATTCGGGAGACCCTAGCCCCGTCATTGCGAGCGAAGCGAAGCAATCCACTCCCGCAGCGCCGGGGGTCAGCACAGGGACTTTCCTGTTTGGGGTGATTCAGGGAGCGGGACCGGGCGCTTTACGGGGCGTAAACCGGGTTTATGACCACCCGTCATACGGGTTTATGACGATCCGTCATACGGGCTTATGACCACCCGTCATAGGGGCTTATGACGATCCGTCATAGGGGCTTATGACCACCCGTCATAGGAGCTTATGACCACCCGTCATGCGGGCTTATGACCACTCGTCATAGGAGCTTATGACCACCCGTCATACGGGTTTATGACCACCCGTCATAGGGGCTTATGAGCCCCTCCTCAGGAAGCCGAGATCGGGCCTGCTTATATCAGGTGCAGCAGCGAAGGATCATAATCCGCAGGAGCTCTATAGCCCAAAAGGTTTATACAGGTTGCGGCAATGGAACTTATCCCCAGCCCCTCCTGTAAGGCCCCTTCATCCCGTAGATATTCTCCTTTATACTCAGGATCGTACAAGATGCAGGGCACAGGATTAAGACTATGACTGGTCTTGGCCTTGGGGCTTCCATCGGCCTTGTACACCAGCTTCCCGGTTTTCTTCTCGTGTTCAAACATGTCGTCCGAGTTGCCGTGGTCTGCGGTGATCACCAGGATGGCCCCTGTTTCCTTGGCTGCCTTGGCAAGCCGTCCCAGTTGGAGGTCCATCCCTTCCATAGCACAAATCACCGCCTGGTACACCCCGGTATGGCCTACCATGTCCCCATTGGGGTAGTTGAGTCTGATGAAATCGTAGTTCCCCGACCCCATAGCCTGGACCACCGCATCGGTGATCTCCGCACATTTCATCCAGGGCCGCTGTTCAAAGGGCACCACATCGCTCTTGATCTCCCGGTAGGTTTCCAGGGCCTCGTCAAATTTACCGGTCCTGTTCCCGTTAAAGAAATAGGTTACGTGGCCGTACTTCTGGGTCTCGGAGATCGCCAAGGTCCGTAGCCCTGAAGCGGCCAGGTATTCCCCCATAGTCCGGTTGATGGAAGGGGGGCTCACCAGATAGCGCTTGGGTACATGGGTATCCCCGTCGTATTCCATCATTCCCGCGTAGCAGACCTTGGGCCTGCGGCCCCGGTCAAAATGGCTGAAGGTTTCTTCCTCAAAGGCAGCGGTGATTTCCAAGGCTCGGTCCCCCCGGAAATTGAAGTACACCACCGAATCCCCGTCTTGGATGGTCCCAATGGGAAGGCCCTGCTCGGCAACGGTAAATTCCTTGAGGTCCTGGTCAATGATGCCGGGAATTTCCTTGCGATAGGTTTCCACGGCTTCCCGGGCAGAGCTGAATTGGCGGGCTTCCCCGTGGACATGGGTCTTCCAACCCCGTTCCACCATGGCCCAGTCCGCGCCGTAGCGGTCCATGGTGATCCACATCCGGCCTCCCCCAGAAGCGATCCGGGCATCAAAGTCAGGGGACTTCTGGGCTTGTAAAAAGGCTTCAAAGGGACCGAGGTATTCCAAAGCACTGGTTTCCCCCACATCGCGGCCGTCAAAAAGCACATGGATCCGTACTTTTTTGATGCCTTCCTGTTTCGCCTGTTGTATCATAGCCTTGAGGTGGTCCAGATGACTGTGTACATTACCGTCTGAAAAGAGGCCGATGAAATGCAGGGTTCCTGCGGAACCGTGTACCGTGGATACCATCTCTTTCCAGGCTTGCCCGGTAAACAGGGTCCCCCTAGCAATGGATTGGGAGACCAAGGCTGCTCCTTGGTTAAAGACCCGTCCGCAGCCCATAGCGTTGTGCCCTACCTCGCTGTTACCCATATCGTCATCCGCAGGAAGGCCCACTGCTTTTCCGTGGGCCTTTAATTGGGTATGGGGATTGCGGGATGTTAAGGAGCTTAAATGATACATCTTAGCATCCGCTACCGCGTCTCCCTCCTTGTATTTACCGTACCCGACTCCATCCATAATAACCAGCACCACCGGCCCCCGGCGACCCTTCCATGCAGGATTTTTTTTGAGACTTTCCAACCAAACACTCCTTAGATTGCTCATATATGATCTTGTCTCACAGTATAGTCAGAAGGAGGCCCTTAAAACCAGCCCAGATGAATGAGCCCTTCCCTCAGGTTTCCAGGTATTCTGCTATCCGGTCAAACAACTGTTGTACGTCTATGGGCTTGGCAATATGACTGTTCATACCGGCAGCAAGACAGGAACGGATGTCTTCTTTGAAGGCATTGGCGGTCATGGCGATAATCGGGCATAGCCCGGCGTTGGGTTTCCCCAAAGCGCGTATAGCCCGGGTGGCGTTAAACCCGTCCATAACCGGCATCTGTATGTCCATAAGCACGATATCGTAGTGGTTTTTCGTAAACAGCTCCACCGCATGCATGCCGTTTTCCGCGCACTCTATGGTTATCCCGGTATCTTCCAAAATACCGATCACAATCTCCCGGTTTACTTCCATATCCTCTGCCAGCAGCAGTCTTTTGCCGCTCCAGTCGTACACATATACCCCACACTCCTCATCCGCTGCCGTATCACCGGGGTATCCCATCAGACTGACAATGATGTTGTAGAGGCTGGAAGGAAGTACCGGCTTGGGCAGGAAGTTCGTAATCCCTAGGGGGCTAAAGGCTGAACTGACTTCACCCTGGGTTGCCGCAGAAATCATCACGATAATCGGCTTGCCCCCCATAATGCCGGTGATCTCCCGGGCGGTTTCCACCCCGTCCATGCCCGGCATCTTCCAGTCAAGGAACACTAAATCATAGGGCCTGCCCTCTTTGACGCAGCGCTCCACCAGGCCGAGGGCTTCCTCCCCGCAGGAAGCCTTGTCGCAGTCCAGGGAAAAGCTCTGCAGCATACTCTCGAAATACTCAAGGGTGTCTCTATCATCATCCACCACCAAGATACGCAGGCTCCGGCGCAGCCCCTTGGGCAGCTTATCCGCACGGCATACCTTACCCCAGTGGATGATAATCTCGAACAGGAACTTCGAGCCTCCCCCCGGGTTATCCTCAATCCAAATATCACCACCCATGAGATTCACGATGCTCTTCGATATGGAAAGCCCAAGCCCGGTGCCGCCGTATTTGCGGGTGATGCTGCCCTCAGCCTGTTCAAAGGAGCGGAATACCCAGGTCTTCTGCTCATCGGTTATGCCTATTCCCGTATCTGCGACGGCAATATGCAGCCGTGCCCTATCCGCATCAAGGGGCGTCTGGTGTACCGACAGGGATATTTTGCCGCGATCCGGCGTAAATTTGACCGCATTGGTGAGGAGGTTTATAAGCACCTGGGACAGGCGTAATTCATCGCTTATCACCGTACGGGTAAAGGCGTTTTCCACGTCCACAGAGAATTCCTGTGCCTTTTCGTCTATTTTTACCTGAACCACGTTGAATACATGCTGGATCATGTGTTCCAGATCGAATTCTTCGTTGATGATCTCCAGTTTGTTCGCCTCGATTTTGCTCATGTCCAATACATCGTTGATAATGCCCAGAAGCTGGTGCGATGAGTTTTCGATGTGCTGGAGGCAGTATTGGACCCGGGGCATATCAAGGGCCTTTTGAGCGAGGGTCGTCATACCGATTATCGCGTTCATGGGGGTGCGTATCTCATGGCTCATGCGGGAGAGAAAGTCGGTTTTTGCCTTTGCCCCGGCTATGGCCGCACGGTTAGCTTCTAAGAGATGTTCCGTCATCTCCGCGCGCAGGATAGTCGCCGCGATCAGTATCCCTGCGGACTGCAGGAGGTCCTCTTCCGCCTTGATGAAGGGCCTGTCTTCGGTACAACGGGATAATCCAACCGTACCCCAGAAGGTATTTTTTATGAACAGCGGGATATTCAAGGAAATCTTCACCCTAGCTATGGGAGGAGGCACGTCCTCGGTATAACCGAATATATCCCTTATGCGGACGTTAAGGACTTTGCCTTTGGCCAGGGTATCGCGCCAGCCGGGAATAATCACGTCATAAGGCAGAGCAGGAGGAACAGCGGACGCTTCTTTGATAGAGGTCCAAGAGCCGACAAGAGAGCAGTACGGCACACCCTCGATCTCGGTGGTTTTCAGCACATAGGCTATATCCACATTCGCACCTATGCCGAGCTCGGTAACCGCCTCTTGCAGGACCCTTTCGATAGGGTCATTGGAAGTCATAAGGAGAAGCGCCATTTTGTTAATGGTTTCCAGCAGTCTGTCCCTCAGATTGAGTGCCCGGATCATCTCGTAGCGATTGCGAATATCCACCGTGTAGGTCATCAGCGCAAAACCACCCAGGTGCTCTACTTTTTTCATGATGACACTTAAGGGGTAGGATTCACCGTGGATGATAAGTTCTGTTTCAAACTCGTGGGTTCCCTCTTGCAGCGCGAGATTGAGCCGGTCCATAAGGCTGAAGGACAGGGCGCCGTCAGGCTGATGCGGAGGTATGGCCGTGGCGATAAACGCTAAAAACTCCCGCTTGAAATCATCGATATTCCCAAAGCCGAAAAATGCCAGAGCCTTAGGATTACAGTCAAGCACCTGAAAGGTACTATCAAACATGATGCATACATAGGGACTGTTTTGAAACATAGACTTACGGGTTGCTTCGGATCGTTCAATGGCTGCCATTAAGCGATCACAGCGGCACAGGGTCTCCTCAAGGGTGGTCCGGAGGATGCTTTGAGTCTGCATATTTTGGTCCACATTGAGGGTACAGCCTATGAGTTTGGTAGGTTTGCCCAAGGGGTCCCGTCCAATGATGGTGGCGTGTATGATGACCCAGAAGTACTGTTTCTGCGGACCTACCAGCATACGGAGTATATGCTGGTAGTCTCCCCGGCTTTGCTCCAGGTACTCCGCCAAACTTTGCCGGTACATAGAACGGTCGTCTGGGTGAACGATAGCCATGATACCCGATAGGGGCCCTTCATAGGCAGGAATATCGCTGCCGATTATGCTGCTGTAGCGGTATGCCGAGCTGATATGGTCATTGACCACATCCCATTCCCAGTTAAGAAAGCCTATTAATTCGGACGTATGGGTACGGTACCGGCACTCCTCCTCCAGGCGTTGCTCCCGTGCTTTGGCAAGGGTGTTGTCATGCATCATGGCGGTAAGGCGGGTGGCGCGGCCCTGAGGGGTACGAGCGGTTATGGCGATGGTTTCGCGGACATGCATCCAAGAGCCTTGGGCATGCTTTATACGAAAATCAATATACGGAGTGCGCTTGGTTTCGCCCTGTATGCAGGCATCCAATGCCTCCTGGACAGAGGAGGCATCCTCTGGGTGTATGCGGATACGGCGGAAATCGAGGTGGGCTTGGAAAAGGCCCGCAGGCATACCCACCAGGGCCAGCCATTCGTCGCTGTAATAGACGATGTCTTGGTCGATTTGCCAGTCCCAAAGACCGGTACCCGAGGCAGCAAGGAGTAGCCTTAAGGTTTCCCCGTCAATCTGCGGACTTATGGGCGTATCGGGCATAAACAGCTCCTTTCCTAACTTTCGTAATGTTTCTTATTATATAAGCCTCCGCCAGCGGGTTTAAAGCCCCTGTATGGCAGTGGTGATAAGGAATCGAAGCGCCCCTTGCCTCTAGCGTGCGGTAGTCAAGATGCACTTTCGGGGGCTTGGCGGGGGCCTTTAGGCCCCCCAGGGGCTGAACCTGTTTATGTAAGCCCTTAGGGGAGTTTTATGCTTTTGAAAGCAGCGGGCACAAGAGGGCCCGCCGGCTGAAGCCCACAAGAAACAGGATAGCCGCGGCTATCAACACGAGCACCGCCACGATAGGGGGGAAAACACTGATACATGTATCCAAAACATCCCAGCCGGTCATGGGTTCAATGTAAAGTCACAGGAGGGACTTGGTCAAGAACAAGCTTACGCTCTAGGGGCCAGGTCCCGGATTCAAAGAGATAGGGAGTTGGATATGAAATGATTAGTCTGGGCCTTGCTGCCCCTGGGCGCTGCGGCCTTTACCCAGACCACCTACCGGCTTTCGAGCATGCCTGAGCGATCATCCATGAGCAATAAATGGGGGAATTGTTCCAAAAGTGAAGCCTGGAACCGCCTGCCGGCCGTAGCGGCCATCCCCTAGCGCCCTGTCGTGAATGGCACGACCGGGCGGTTTGTGATGCGCATAAAGCGTTTTTTTGTGCTTGAACTCAAAGGAGCATCCTCTTGCTTTGCTTGATCCCCCAGGGAGTGGGAGACTAAACCTTTCAGCCTAGCCCTGATCTTGCTTTTCGATGATCTGCTGGGTGTATTCCAACTAGTCGGGATATGCTTACTCGCATGGAGCGCCTTGTTTACCCTGTTCCTCACTTCCCCGGAAACCGGCTTCAGACGCTCTATCCCTTGGTAGAGTTCCATGAAATACCCCAATAAACACGAATGGCTTTGATAGCTATCGTCTATTCACGTTCATTCGCGCCTTTATGTGACCGGTCTGCATAACGTTATCATGCAATTGGCCCAGCAATTCCAAATTCAAAAAAAGATGCCTAAAATAAGGCATGGGACGGAGAATACTTAAACCCTTTATCGGGTATCTTGATAAGGCGGCGGAGAAACTGCCTGAGTGTCGGGAGG
>JAITEL010000053.1 GCA_031282065.1 Treponema sp. | reverse complement strand
TGGATTGCTTCGGGGCTGCGCCCCTCGCAATGACGGGTTCACTGCGCTTCCCGCAATGACGAAAGCCCCCGCCACCCCCCACATTCGGGAGACCCTAGCCCCGTCATTGCGAGCACAGCGAAGCAATCCACTCCCGCAGTGCCGGGGGTCAGCACAGGGACTTTCCTGTTTGGGCTGATTCAGGGGGCGGGGGCGGAACCAGGCGCTTTACGGGGTGTAAAGGATAGGCTCTGGATTGCTTCGGGGCTGCGCCCCTCGCAATGACGGGTTCACTGCGTTTCCCGCAATGACGAAAGCCCCCGCCACCCCCACATTCGGGAGACCCTAGCCCCGTCATTGCGAGCGAAGCGAAGCAATCCACTCCCGCAGCGCCGGGGGTCAGCACAGGGACTTTCCTGTTTGGGGTGATTCAGGGAGCGGGGGCGTAAACCGGACGCTTGCCCCGGCTCCTCTGCCTTAAGGCCGCAGCGCCGGGGCCGACGGGTATACTTTGTAAAAAAATATGCTATGATTACCTACTTTTAAGAGAGAGTATGTATACGAGGGAAATACAGCCCAAGAGAACGAGTCCCATTGAACAGGGAAAGCCCCTGCAGGGAACCTGGACCGAGGCTTTTGATGAAGTGGATCTTATGGCCATACAGCGGCCTTTTTCATGGCCCCTGCCCCGATGGCTTTTGGATACCCGCATCAAAGAATGGGAAACCTTTGTCATTCAGGATGAGCGGTTTTACCTTCAGGGGATGCTGTGTAATCTGAAATGCTACCGGTGGGCCCAGGTTTTTTTGTATGATAAGGCCAGCCGGGAACGGCTGCGCTTCAGAAAGCTCATCCCCTTTAGCGGATGGCGGATGCCCAGGACCCTTTCCAATGCTTCGGTTGACAGCCGGTCTTACGGCTTTTTTTTTCGTATCCATAACTGGCTTGATGCAGGGACCATCAAGGTGGATCTGGATATTGAGGCAACCCGCAGCCGTCCTTCCTTTACCGCCCATGTAGAGTACGATGTGGATACACGCAGGATGAGCCCTATGGGGGTGAATCTGCTCTTTAGCGAGCGGCGCTGTATGTACGCCTACAAGGTGCTCTCTCCGGTGAGGGGGGATATGGTGTTCGGAGGCCGGCATATTGCCCTGGATCCTGCCAAGACCCTGGGGTTTTTTGGAGATTTTAAGGGCTATTATCCCTACCGTATGTATTCGGTGTGGTGTACCGGCTTTGGTTTTACTCCTGAGAACCGGGACTTTGGCTTTAGCATCGCGGAAAATCAGGCAAAAGAGACCTTTAAGAATAATGAGAATGCCCTCTGGGTGGAAGGGCATTTAACCCCTCTGCCGCCGGTGCATATCACCATGCAGGAAGGGCCCCAATCGGAGTGGATAATCCAGGATATGGAGGGCATGGTGGATCTGGTTTTTACTCCCCGTGAAGCGATCCACAGCGGCCTTAACCTCCTGATAACCAAGGCCGAGTATGCTACGCCCCTGGGGTATTATAACGGCACGATCCTGGACGCTCAGGGAAAACCGCTGCATGTGCGTAATCTCTGGGGTTTAGGGGAGCACCTCTACCTGCGGGTATAGCCGGGGGAGGCGTTTTCAAAACTGCCATAAGATGCTATAATGAAGTGTATGGCAAAGCAAGAGAAAGCGATTTACGCTCCCGGTGAATTAGGACGGGTACGGGACAAATTAGGTGTTACCGATGAAGAAGAGGCCAAACGGATGGCCAAACTGCTGGGCGGAGAAGTGGGGACCGAAAAGACTTCAGTGCCAAAAGGCGGTCATAGAAGGTCCGCAACACCCCGTTCAGGAGCAGCCCCTATCCGGGGCGATCTTTCCCAGGATCACGGGGCACAGGCAGACTCCCCTTCCCCGGGGGCGCAGGCACGTATCTCAAAAAAGGCGGCTAAAAAGAAACAAACCGATACCGGAGATGATCCTACCGTGCCGGTTACGGTAAGCTATGGTGAGCGGCTCAAGATGGACCGGTACGCGGCTCAAGCGGAATTTGATATAAAATCCCTGAGACTGGTTTTAGCATCCATGTTCGGTTTCCTCAAGGAACCGCCTGATTTGGTAAGCCCGCTGTTTGTTACGCAAAGGCTGAACGAATATTACAAACAGCTGGAACTCTTGGTGATTTCGACGCGGACCATGTTTCCCCGGAATAACCTGCGCCGCAATGAACAACTCAAGAAAATGTCCTTATTTGTATACTCCGTGCTGGATACTATCCGGTATTGGAATATTGAACGGATTGCCAGTGTCATGGCCAGACTGCAATCCCATCCGCGGCGTGTAAGAACCATTGACTGTGCAGATATCGTGCGGGATATTTATAAACCCCTCTTTATTTTAGAGAAATTATCTTTAGATTTTCATATTACCGAAGCGTATAAGTTATTATATAAATTTCTATACATAGAAAATCCTACAGAAGCCCAGAATAAGTATCAGACCCTTATACGTTCTGCTCTCGACGCATACGCGATCATACGCAAGGATATACAGTACCTCTTATATCCCCTCTTTCTGAAATTAGTGTCCGATAGATGGATACCCTATGAGCATTTCTTTTCAGCCCGGAAAAACCGCATCATGGCCTTTCTCGGTGTAACGGAGGAAGATCGTATCTCTCCGGATATTCAGCAAAGTGATGAAAACAATGATGCAGCCAGTGCACTTGAGGAAACCAAAGAGCATGGGTCCGAAGATACCCGGAAAGAAGATACCGGCGTTAAGGCCAAACAAAAGGAGGATGAAGCCGAACAAAAAGCCCTTGAGCGGGGCCTCAAAACTCTGGAATCCCTGTTTCCTAAGGCCGGCTGGGATAGACTCGCCGACTACCCGGATCTCTATGCGTATTTTGCGAAAATCTTTGAGTTAGGGAAAGGGTATGAACTGATTGCCCCGGGGGATCCCCTCCTGCAGGTGGTGATATTGATGCGTATTTTGGAGTACCTGTTTGTTGGGCTTAGGTATGTATCCTTTAGCTCAATTTTCGGCCCCGGTGACACTGCAGAGCCCATCGGGCAAATCATGGAAGATATCTTAGATAATTGGCGGGAATTTGAAATTATCTTTAACAAGGAATACCTGAACCGTTTACAGGAGTATTGCCGGCTTTTAGATACTTCCGTGGAATCCAGGACATCCCCTTATGCCAAACGTATATACCATGAATTGCAATGGATTAGGCGGCTTTATTATCTTCCCTATTATAAGGTTGAAAAATTCTCCACCTCCCCTTTTAAGAAAAGCAGCATAAGCGCCGTGTATCCCGAGGTGAGAAAATTGCGCCGCTGCCTGGGTACGGTGGCGGCTAAGATCGACGGGAGTGCCAAACAAGGGGGAGCGGAAGCCAAGGCCGCCTGCGAGGGGATGGAGAACCCCTGGGCGCCCTATGTTTTCCAGGTATCTAATCCCCTTTCTATGCGGCTTACTATGCTGTTGGGGAGCAAGAAGAGAAACAATGCGTCTCTGGTATACTTTACCTTGGCGGTTGCTACGGTCTTGGATTATTTGATCAATAACGAGAACAGTTGGGCCTACAATAATCCTGAAGAACCCTTCTTTCGCAGCGTGAATGGCGAAGGGCTTATACCGCAATTTGGGGTCGATGAGAAAATAGACGCCAATGCCCTTTTTAAGCAGGTAGTAGGAGAACGACGGGCTGCGGGGAAAAAAAAGAGTTAAGAAAAACGGGGAAGATACCTATAGCAAAAGCCTGTAAATACCGGGGACACGAGCCCCGGTATTTTTTGGGGGGCCTTATAGTCTCCCTATCCGCTTGCGTGCTTCCTCAGGGCTGATGCCTTTTCGTGCAGCCCAGTCCGCTACCTGATCGTCTCCCAGAGGGCCAAGACTGAAATAATAGGCACTGGGGTGGGCCAGGTACATACCGCATACCGAAGCCGCGGGAATGAGCATGGCTGATTCGGTTAAGGCAAAACCGCAACGCTCCCGGGCTTCCAAAAGCTTGCAGACGATTCGTTTATCCCCATGATCCGGACAAAGAGGATACCCAAAGGCAGGCCGAAGGCCCGCATAGCGCCTGGATGCAGGAGCCTCCTGAGAAAACGGCCCCTCTTTCGGCGCATAAGCCCACCATTCCTGCCGGACCCGAACGTGCAGTTCCTCTGCAAAAGCCTCTGCCAGGCTATTCGCGAGGCTTGCCAAAAGGAGGCTTCCATAGGCATCCTGCCGCTCCCGGTAGGGGGCTTGCAGGGTATCCAGACCGAAACCAGCGCTCAGAACGAAAAGGCCGATCCAGTCGGTAATACCCTGGGCAGTATGGAGAGCCTGTTCACGGGGAAGGATGAAGTCCGCCAGACACGGATTAAAAGCACCGGAGCGCTTGCGCTCCTGATTGCGAAGGAAGGCAAACCGGGCGATTTCCCGTGCGGGATCCTCAGGGGCGTATATGAGCACATCATCCCCCTCAGACAGGGCAGGAAACAAACCCACCACGCCCCGGAGTTTCAGTAAACCCTTCGCAACAATAGGGTCAAGGAGGGCCTTGGCATCTTCCAGGAGTTTTTCTTGGGCCCCTTGGTTTGGCCCCGGGGTATTCGCCCCGGTCATATCCCAAGCATGGAGGAAACCCTTCCAGTCTATGCGGGGAGTAACCCAACTGAGGGGGTAATCATAACATTCCAGAATCCCCGGGGTTTTTGGTTTTGGAGGCAGGGTGGACCAGGGAAGGTGCACCCTGTTAGCCCGGGCTTCTTCCAAGGGAATCACGGTCCGCTGGGCCTGAAGCGCTTCATGCCGTGCTGTCGCAGCCTGGTAGGTGTTTCCCAAGGATTCAAGGAAGCGGGGGCGCTCGGCTTCGGAAAGTAAAGCCCGGACCGTCTCGGCAGAACGGCTTGCATCAGGAACATACACCACAGGTCCAGAATACTCCGGGGCTATCCTAAGGGCCGTATGGGCGAGGTTGGTGGTAGCTCCTCCGATGAGCAGGGGAATGTTGAGCCCTCGCTTCTCCATTTCCTGTGCGGTGCGGATCATCTCGTCCAGGGACGGGGTAATGAGTCCTGAAAGGCCGATGACCCCTGCCTGTTCCCGTAAGGCGGTTTCAATGATCTGTTCCGCAGGAACCATCACCCCCAGGTCCAGAATCTCATAGCCGTTGCATCCCAGGACCACCCCCACGATATTCTTCCCAATATCGTGGACATCCCCTTTGACCGTGGCCAGGAGGATCTTCGCTCTCCCCTTGAGCCCCGAAGGACCGGCCCGTTCAGTTTCCTGGACCTTCTCCTGGTCCATAAACGGCTCCAGGGCAGCCACCGCCTTTTTCAGTACCCGAGCGCTGCGAATAACCTGGGGGAGGAACATCTGCCCCTCACTAAAACGATCCCCCACCTCCTGCATACCTTTCATTAGGGGCCCTTCAAGGATATCCAGGGCCCGCGGGTAGCGAACCCTGAGGGCAAGCACATCCCCTTCAATATAATCGTCAATACCGCTGAGCATGGCATGGCGGATCTGGGCTTCTGTATCCCAGGAACGCCATGACAGGGCTTCCTCGCCGGTCTTTTCGCGTTTTGTCCCCCTGCGCTCCAAGGCCACCCGAAGCAGGGTCTCCATAGCCTCCGGCTGCTTGCAGAGGATCACCCCTTCCGCGGCATCCCGCAGTTCAGGATCAAGGTCCTCGTAGGCAATCATGGTCCCCGGATTCACGATGGCCATAGAAAGACCTGCGTCCATGGCGTGTTTGAGTAAGACCCCATGCAGGGCGTTGCGGACCGGCTCATTCCCCTGAAAACAGAAAGAAAGGTTTGCAATCCCCCCGGAAACCTGGGCATAGGGGCAGTGCTTGTGTATCCAGGCACAGGCGTGAAGAAAGTCCAAGGCATACCGGTCATGTTCAGGAATACCCGTGGCAATGGTAAGAACCACCCCGTCAAAAATAATATCCTCTGGAGGAAAGCCATCCTGAACCAAAAGATCATAGGCCCGCTTTGCCACGGCAATCTTTCGTTCATAGCCGGCGGCCTGACCGTGCTCGTCAAAAAGCATCACCACCACTGCCGCCCCATAACGCCGGGTTAAACGGCTCTTACGCAGGAATTCCCCTTCCCCATCCTTGAGGCTGAGGGAATTCACCAGACCCTTTCCCTGAATCAGCTTGAGTCCGGTTTCCAGGACCTCCCAACGGGAGCTGTCCAGCATAATGGGGACCCGAGCTATGCCGGGGTCTGAGAGGGCAAGGGTGAGGAAGCGGGTCAACGCGGTTTTGGCGTCCAGCAGGGGGTCGTCCATGCTGACATTGATGCTCTGGGCGCCCTTGGCAATCATTGACCGGGCTATACCTAAGGCCTGGGGATAGGCTTCTTGTTGAATGAGCTTGAGAAATTGATGGCTTCCAGACACATTGGTCCGTTCTCCTATTTTCGTAAGACCCTGGGGATCTACTTCCAGAGGCTCAAGGCCGGCAAAGACCGTTTTCCGGGGGATCTGCGGTATGGCCCTGGGCGGGTATGCACGGGCCTTGGCAGCCATAGCCGCGATATGGGCAGGAGTGGTACCGCAACAGCCCCCGATGATGTTCACCAGCCCTTCCTGCATATAGGTTTCCAGGCAGGAGGCCATAGATTCAGGGCCGTCATCATAGGCGCCGAATTCATTGGGCATCCCTGCATTCGGGTGCACACTGGTAAGGCAGGGAGCAAGAGCGGCCAGTTCCCTGCTGTAGCCCTTGAGCCGCTCTGCCCCAAAGGAACAGTTCAGCCCTATGGACCAGGGCTTGGCGTGGAGAACCGAGACCGCGAAGGCTTTAAGGGTCTGACCGGACAGGAGCCTGCCTGCGGCATCGGAGATGGTGGCGGAGATCATCAGGGGCAGGTCCAGACCCCGTTCTTCCATAAGCCGGGAAATCGCAAACAGGGCGGCTTTGGCGTTGAGGGTATCAAAGATGGTTTCGATGATGAGTATATCCGCGCCCCCGTCAACCAGTCCCCGGGCAGTATCGTAATAGGCCCCTTCCAATTCGTCCCAGGAAATGCCCCGTTTCCCCGGATCGTTTATATCGGGGGAGAGGCTGGCGCTTTTTGCGGTTGGTCCTATGCTCCCTGCTACAAACCGGGGTTTATCCGCAGTGGAAACCCTATCCGCGGCGTTCCTGGCTAAAGAAGCAGCGGCTGCGCTTATCTCATAGGCCAGATCCCCTATCCCATAGTCCGCAAGCGATGGGGCAATCGCGTTAAAGCTGCAGGTTTCAATGATGTCTGCTCCGGCTTCCAGGTAGGCCTGGTGGATAGCGGAAATGAGCTCCGGCTTGGTAAGACAGAGGAGATCGTTACACCCGGCCAAATCGGTCTCATGGGAGGCGAAGCGGTTTCCCCGGAAATCCGCCTCCGTTAGGTGGTGTCCCTGGATGAGGGAACCCATAGCCCCGTCTAGGATGAGGATCCTTTGGGAGGCTAAGGCAGTAAGCTGTTCCTTGGTATTCATAGGGCCATAGTAACACCCCCCGCAAGGGGGTTTAAAGCCCCTAAAGGGCAGGGGCAGACAGGCGAACTGCTCCCGCTTCTAGCGTGCGGATGTCTGGACGCAATACCGGGGATATGGGACAGCATTGATCCCCCCCCTATACAAAAAACGCGGCCTTGCCTTCTTGGGGGAGTGGGGTATAGTAGAGTGGTAAGCGGGGGTTGCTTCGACCAGTCGGATAAGCAGCGGACGGTATTCGACCAGTTTCATCTTGGGTCCGGGATTCCCTTTGACCGGCTCAAGCGAACCTGTTTCCCGGCGTTGTTTTTTGATTTTCTGACTTCACTTGGCGGACACCCGCCATTTTTCAGCGGCGATTTTCTCCGTCATCCCTCTGTCGCAATCTTCCAAAACCCGTCGTAGTAGTTCTATTCCGTAATCTCTCATTGGTTCCCCTCCCTGAGTAATGTTCCATGGGAGGTAGTATACCATTTCCTTTGTTTCGCCTATATGATTACTGGATTCGCTCTAGCCGTTGCGTAGCCTCGCCGCCGTAAGGCGGCGAGCGCATACAGACCTGTTATATGACTAGTATCATGTAATTCATTATAATATATAGAATTATATGGCTTTATTATGTTCACTGCTTACAAAAATTAACATAAAATGCCCCTCCTAAACAGGGAGAATGACAGTTAA
>JAITEL010000011.1 GCA_031282065.1 Treponema sp. | reverse complement strand
TGCTGAAACGGCGGGAACCAGAGAAAAAAACCAGTTACAAACGCCTGATGTTCAGGGCATTAATGGAGGACGATTATAGGGCCTCCCTCCTCTTTGGAAGTTAAATGAGTTTGCCCTGCTTTCGGCCCCCCATAATTGTCTTATACCTTCAAAAAAGCTATACTCAAGCAATTTGATATGAGAGGATAGCGTATGAAAACGGAACTACCGGATATTTTACCTAAGATCAAAGGCCCCATTGCCCTGGCCTTTAGTTATCAGGCGGAAGATGTGGCGGCCTTACAGCTCCTGCTCCAGCATAGCCCCGCATCCCTTGAACTGGAAATATTTACCCTGGACACCCTTAAACTCTTCCCTGAGACCTACACCTACCATGAAACCGTGGAACGGTTTTTCTCGGTTTCCATTAAGACCTATTACCCGCTCCCTGCCGAGCTGCGGCAGCTTGAGGAAAAACTGGGCGAATGGGGTATGCGGGGCAGCCTGGAAGACCGCCGCTATTGCTGCCATGTCCGCAAAGTAGCGCCCCTTAAGCAGGCCCTGGCAGGCAAGAGCGCCTGGGTAACCGGCCTGCGGGCAGTCCAGTCCCTTACCCGGAGGAACCTGCCGGTGCTTGAGTATGACCCGGAGCATCAGCTTTTGAAGCTCAACCCCCTGGTTTCCTGGAGTGATGAGGACTTGGCGGATTACCTGGAAAAACAGGGTCTTCCCCTGCATCCCCTGTATGCCCAGGGCTTTAAGAGTATCGGCTGCGCTCCCTGCACCAGGGCGGTCAAGGAAGGGGAGGATATCCGCTCCGGCCGCTGGTGGTGGGAAAACCCTGAACATAAAGAATGCGGACTCCACCTCAAAAAGCACCGGTAAGCATGGAAATGGGTATGTTTTATGGTAGAGAGAAATATGAATAAACTGGATATGTTAGAATCCCAAAGCGTCTTTATCATTCGGGAAGCCTATAAGTCATTCAAGAATATCGGGATGCTCTGGTCTATTGGCAAGGATAGTACGGTCCTGCTGTGGCTGGCGAAAAAGGCCTTCTTCGGGCACGTCCCCTTTGAGCTCATCCATATAGATACGAGCTTCAAGATCCCTGAAATGATTGCCTACCGGGACCGGCTCGCCAAAGAGCTCAAACTGCGCCTTGTGGTGGGGCAGAACAAGCGGGCGTTGGCGGCTAACCGGACCTTCCCCCAGGGACTGGACCGGATTTCCTGTTGCCAGGAGCTTAAAACCCTGGCCTTGAAAGAAACCTTAGACGGAACCGGCAGTAGAAGGGTCTACGATCCCCGCAGGGATTGCTGGGAGGAAGTGGACCGGGCAGAGCCCTACCATGCGGTGATTGTAGGGGCCCGCAGTGACGAGGAGGGCAGCCGTTCCAAGGAGCGGGTCTTTTCTGCCCGGGATGAGAAGAGCGAATGGGACGCCAGTACGCAGCCCCCTGAGCTGTGGAATCTGTATAAGACCGAATTTGCCCCCAAAACCCATGTTCGGGTCCATCCCCTGCTGGAATGGACCGAGCTTAATATCTGGGAGTATATTGACCGGGAAGAAATCCCCACCATCCCCATCTATTACAACCAGGGGGATAATACCCGCTACCGTTCCCTGGGCTGTTATCCCTGTACGAGCCCGGTTGAGTCCGCGGCACACAACCCCCGGGAGATCATAACAGAACTGTTAAGCGGAAAATTCAGGAATATTGCGGAACGTTCAGGCAGGGCCCAGGACCTAGACGGGGGCGGTACCCTGGAAACCCTTCGCAGAGCAGGGTACATGTAATGCGGGAAGAACAGACAGATACGCCTTTGGAGCGGATGAATATCGTCATCACCGGTCATGTGGATCACGGGAAGAGCACCCTGGTGGGACGGCTTCTGGCGGACACCCATTCCTTGCCGGAAGGCAAACTAAAGGCCGTGCAGGACCTGTGTAAAAAGAAGGGGCGGGTCTTTGAATACGCCTTTTTACTGGACGCCCTGGATGATGAGCAGAAACAGGGTATTACCATTGACAGCGCCCGGATATTTTTCAAGAGCCCTTGCCGGGAATACATCATCATTGACGCCCCGGGGCATATTGAATTCCTGCGGAACATGCTCAGCGGCGCATCCCGGGCAGTGGCGGCGGTGCTGGTGATCGATGCCCTTGAGGGAGTAGCGGAAAACTCAAGGCGGCATGGCCTCCTGCTCTCCCTGCTGGGGATTTCCCAGGTCTTGGTGGCGGTGAACAAACTGGACGCCCTAGGGTACGATGAACAGGCCTTTAACACCCTCAAGGGGGAATACGGGGCTTACCTGGAAACCCTTAAGGTGAAACCCCTGGCCTTTGTCCCTATCAGCGCCCGTGAGGGGAAGAACATCAGCAGCAAAGCTGCGGAGATGCCCTGGTATACGGGGAAGACCATACTGGAGGTGCTGGATAGCTTTCATAATCCCCCTTCCAATGAGCGCGCCTTTTTTGCCATGCCGGTCCAGGACGTGTACCGCTTCAGCGACGACCACGACGAGCGGCGGATCTACGCGGGAACTATTGTGAGCGGCGAGGTAAAGGTCGGGGATGAGGTGCTCTTTTTACCTTCCCGTAAGAGCGCCCATATCAAAACCATTGAAGGGTGGAATGCCCCCCCGAAAACCAGAGCCAAAACCAACGAAGCCAGCGGCTTCACCTTGGAAGAAGAGATCTACCTGAAAGCCGGAGAGCTGATGCTGCGGCAGGATGAAGCGGCTCCGGTCCGGGTAAGCGCGGAGATCAAGGCCAACCTGATATGGCTTGGGGAAAAGCCCTTGACCTTTCATAAGGCCTATCTCTTGAAGCTGGGGAGCGCCAAGGTCGAGGCCCGGCTTAAAAGCATAGAGCGGTTTTTAGGGGACCGGGAGGGGGATTATAGCGAGCTGCGGCGGCATGACTGCGGCAGCGTTACCTTGAGTCTTTCCCATCCCATCGGAGTATCCTCCTTCTACGACAACCCGTCCCTGGGACGCTTTGTGATGGTGGATGAGTACAATGCGGCAGGGGGCGGCATAGTCCTGGAAGCCGGGGAAGCAGTGGAAGCCCGATCTATTCCCGGTGATTTTGAAGAAGCCCTGTTCGCCTTATTAAAGCGCTATTTCCCCCATCGCTTCCCCCCCGCCCCCCAGGGGGTTTAACGCCCATAGAGGGCAGGGGTGATAAGGAAACCAAGCGCCCCTTGCCTCTATCTGGGGATGATGAGGACGGCATTCCGGGGGAAACCGGAGGCGGTTCCAACTAGTAATTGGGGGGCTATTCCTCTAGTAATCGGGGGCGGGAAACCGGCGGTGCCGGCCGGGGGGTTTAAAGCCCCTCCGCCTGCGCTGTTCCCCCGCGCCTGTATCGGCGGCGGTGCATACACGACCTGTTATGCGCCATTCCGCCTGCTACAATAATGCTTATTCACTATCTCTTGTATCATCAATATTTTCAAGTAATTTCTGAGCTTTTGTTTCTGGCAAAGTCTGTACATCACGCAATTTTCGCTCAATAGCACGAGAGCGTGTACCAGCTTTATCAATTTCTTTACTAGCCGAGTCTAATTTTTCCTTTGTTTTTTCCAGTACATCACCAAATTTACCAAATTCAGTGCGAACAGCGCCAAGCAAATCCCATATTTCACTTGTTCGCTTTTCAACTGCAAGACTTCTGAACCCCAACTGCAAAGCGTTCAAAAACGCGCCTATTGTTGCCGGACCTGTAATGTTTATTTTATAGTCCCGCTGTATACTTTCAAAAAGTTCAGGATTACGCGCTATTTCAGCATATTCACCCTCGAAAGGAATAAACATAATTGCAAAATCCAATGTATTTGGCGGATCAATATATTTGTCATGAATTTCTTTTGCAAAATTCTTAACAGTCCTCGCAAAAGACTTTTGTGCATCCTCAATATTTTTTTTATCGGCATTATTATAAGCATTAACCAGAGATACATAATCGCTTGTAGGCAATTTTGAATCAATTGGAAGCCAAACAACCTTGCTTGAGTCATCTTTGCTCGGTATTTTTATAGCGAATTCAACATTCTTATCGCTGCCTTTCTTGGTTTTGACATTTGTATCATACTGACTCGGAGCAAGCATTTGTTCCAGAATAGCCGCAAGTTGATATTCACCCAATACTCCTTTTGTTTTTACGTTCGACATTACCTTTTTGAGGTCACCCACATCGGATGCAAGGTTTTGCATTTCGCCAAGTCCCTTTTGCACCTGTTCAAGCCGTTCACTAACCATTTTAAACGATTCACCAAGTCGTGTTTCAAGAGTTTGATGAAGTTTTTCGTCAACAGTCTGACGCATTTTTTCCAATTTCTCACCATTATCTTTTTGAATATCAGTAAGTTTCTTTTCAACAACATCACGACTTTTTTCAAGCCCTTCATTTGTAACTTTTGCCAAGGATTCAATACTTGCGGTTGATTTTTCCGCAAATGATTTCAAAGAGGCATTTAGTTCTTCCCGGCTTTCTTTTGTGGAAGAATTTACCCTGTCCTGAACAGATTTAAGTTCCCTGTTCAAAATATCCGAAAAACTTGATAAACTACTCGTTACTTGTTGCTGAAATGCCGTTATACTGTTAGTAAGTTCATCACGATTTGTTTTTAAATTTGCTGCAAGAGAATCCAGAATTGATTGTATTTTTTTATCAACCAAACCTGTAAAATTGGTAATGTTTCCTGATAATTGATCAGACACTGTTTTTAATGAGGCTGATAATTCCTCACGCGCTTCTTTTGCAGATTTATTTGATTCCTCGCGGTTTTTACCGAATTCATCCCTTACAGTAGATTCGTTCTTATCAAGCCGCCCTGCATACTCGAGAAGTTTTTGAGAGACATCGGCTTGTGAACTCTGCTTGTTTTTCGAAAAAAGTACAAGCATAACAACGAATTGGATAATGACCATAGCCAAAAGAGCTAATCCAATGATAATCGCTATATCCATATTATTCTCCTTGTTTATATAGATACCATAAAGACATTTCCATTGCAAACTATTCCTCGACCATTTCAGGCGGAATGTCGCATAACTACGGTTTATGTTTAATCTTTTTTTCGGTTCTTATCAATGTTTATAAATGCTTGTAAATGTTTATAAATGATTGCAATTCCTTATAATATATAAACTTACCTCTACAGCATATTTGTATATTGTTGTATTTGTTTATCAATGGTATACTCTCCTTTGTAAGCTGTTTGTA
>JAITEL010000164.1 GCA_031282065.1 Treponema sp. | reverse complement strand
GCCTCCCGACACTCAGGCAGTTTCTCCGCCGCCTTATCAAGATACCCGATAAAGGGTTTAAGTATTCTCCGTCCCATGCCTTATTTTAGGCATCTTTTTTTGAATTTGGAATTGCTGCTGGCATGTGCTCAGAACTTGACATGCCGGGGTGTTTACCGACACAATAAACCCCTCTAAAAAAAGGAAGGAAGGAGCGTTAAGGAAGTGATTAAGAATCTTGGTATAGGAACGGGAAGGCGGAAGACCGCGGTAGCCCGTGTCTATGTAAGGGACGGAGACGGAAAGATAGTGGTGAATGGGGAGGCCTTACACCGGTATTTTCGGCAGGAGGAACATGTCGTAATGGTACACCTGCCCTTGCTGCTTACGGATCAAGAGCACAAGGTGGACATCGTGATCAATGTGTATGGGGGCGGGGTGCATGGACAGGCAGAGGCCTGCCGGCATGGTTTAGCCCGTGCGCTGTGTCAGCTTGATGGGGGGTATTACAAGAACCTGAGGAGCAAGGGGTATCTGACGCGGGATTCGCGGATGGTGGAGCGGAAGAAATATGGTCAAGCCGGGGCCCGCAGGCGCTTCCAGTTCTCCAAACGCTAAACCGCCTCCGCTTGAGGCAAGGAAAAGCATGTGCAGGTGGTTTCTGTAAAATCCTTAGGGTATCCCCAAGGCGAAGCCTACCGGATAGGGCTCTCGGATGGTTCTTTGTTTTCCATAAAATCCGTGTATGTGCCCCCGGAATATTGCCCAAAGGCCCTCTGTGTAGTGGATAAAGTCTTGTCCAGTCAGGAAGAAGGGGCTCTGCGCTTTGCCTCTGCCTGTGTACGGGCGGAACGGCAGGCATTAGATCTCGTAGCCCGGGCAGAACAGAGCAGCCGTGGTTTATCCCGTAAGCTCAGGCAACGGGGCCATGCCGGTCCTTGTGTATGGCGGGTGCTTGCCCGTTTGATCGAGCAAGCCATAGTCAGTGACTACCGCTATGCTCACCTGTGGCTGCGATCCCGGCTGGGCCGGAGAATAGAAAGCCCCCGGTATCTCCTCAGCGGCCTGCATAAGCGCGGTATTGATCGGGACATTGCCCAGGAAGCGCTCGCCGAGGTGCTGGACTTGGATACGGAATTGGCCGTGCTGAAGGGGTACCTTGAGAAAAAATACCCTGCTCTGCATGGACCGCTTACCAGCATAAGACCCAAACTGAAATACGAAGGTTTTTCCTCCCCGGTGATTGAGCTTCTGGAGGAATTGGATACTGCTGCACAATAAGGGTATACTCCAAGGCATGTCTGAAACCCGTGTACCATTTGCCTGCCATCAAGGGCCGGCAGTATCTGAAGCCCTGCAAAGCAGCGCCCGTATAGCCATTCAACGGTGTCTTAGGGTGAAGCCCAAAGAACAAGTCATCATCGTAAGCAACCCTGAAACAGAAGTAGCGGCCATTGCACAGGCCCTTTATGACGCGGCCATCGCTGTCGGGGGCTGTCCCTTGCTTCTATTCCAGCCGGTAAAAACCCAACTGGATTTTGCCGAGCCCGGGGTGATTGCTGCATTTTCCGCACAGCCTGAGGTGTTTATCTCTCTTAGCGCGGAAAAGCTGGGAAAAGACAAGAAGGGCATCACCACACCCTATACCTATCAGGGGGTCAAGTACGACCATATCTTTCATTTACACCTGTACGGTCAAAAGACCTGCCGCTCCTTTTGGTCTCCTGCTACTACCCTAGCATCCTTCATCCGTACGGTGCCCATTGATTACGAACTGCTGAAAAGCCGCTGCGCGTGGGTCAAAGCTGCGCTGGACGAGGCGGTATCTATACACATCACCGCCCCTGGCGGCACGGATATCCGTTGCTCCCTGCGGGGGCGTCAGGCAAAGTCCGATGACGGGGACTTTGCCCAAGGGGGCCGGGGCGGGAATCTTCCCGCAGGGGAGACCTTTATCAGCCCTGAAAATGGAACGGCCCAGGGGATCATCGTCTTTGACGGCTCCATCAGCCTCCATGACCGGGACATCCTCATCCACGAGCCTATACGCTGTACTCTGGAAAAGGGCTTTATCACCGCCATACACGGAGCTGATGAGGCTGCTGCATTGCGGGAGACCCTCAGTTTAGCGGAGACGAATGCCCGGGAATATGAGAAGACAGGAATCTTGCCACCGGGAGCCGGAGACCTGTACGGGAGGAATACCCGAAACCTCGGGGAAATTGGTATAGGCCTTAATCCGGCGGCCCGTATTGAGGGGCACATGCTGGAGGATGAGAAAGCCTTTCACACCTGTCATTTTGCCATAGGCATGAACTACGACGACGATGCCCCCTGCCTCATTCACCTGGACGGCCTGGTTAAAAACCCGACTATCCGTGTCTATAGGAAAGATAAACCTGAACTTGTCATTGAGCAGGATGGGAATCTCCCAGAACCCATAGCATAAGGGCGGGCGCGGTACATAAAAAAGGCCGGTGTAAACCGGCCTGCCCTTGAGGCTATCGGATATATAGTGATTTGGGAGGGGAACTATATATCCGATATTTTAACTATCGGCAGCCTCATGTCCGTTCTTAAGTCTTTTTTCTCTTATTCGTTTTCAGTAACCATCACATCCACCATAAGGGCCACTTTGTAGGTTTTTCCCTTCTGCACCACCAGGGGCCTGGTAATCGAATAGTCGCTCATCTGAAATCTGACCTCATGCCCTCCGGGTTCTACAGGATAAGCGCGTTGGATGTCTTCCACCGGTTCATTATCAAAATAAATCCGGGTGTTCTCAGGGGCTTCAAAGCTGATAAGCGGGGTGGGATCCTGTAATTCGATGGATATATCCAGGATTTTGCCCCGTTCTACCAGAAAACGCCGGCTTTCGTTCCGGTAGGCATCCGAAAGGATCACCAGATGATGCTCCCCTTCCCGTAAAAGCTGTTCTTCCCCGGGCCGCTCAATGAGCACATCATCAACCAGGAGGATGAAGGGTTTCCCCGGAAGCTGTTCAGGATAGCGGAAACCTATCCGCACGGCCCCCTCATTAGTGAGGATAGGTTTCACATGCAGCTGAAAGACCATGGACTCGATCTCTTCGCTTAAGCCCTTAATAACCGGCATGAGCCTGAAAAGAAGGGGAAATGCAGCAGGAGGGATGATGCCTGTGGGAACCGAGGCATAGGGAGTGGTCCGCAGCCCATGAGCGGCCCGCAAAGGAATATGATAGACGGTCTGGATTTTATTCGGTACCAGCTCAAAACTGATCTGCCGTCCCTCGATATCGGCGATACCCGGGCCGGGGATCCTGTCCAGCTCCGCGTACAGGGCAATGGCCAGGCTGCCATAATACGGGAGAAAGGTCTGGGGAGCCCTCAACTCCAGGGACAGCCCTCTGAAAAACCGAAGCTCCTGATCCAAGGTGATGAGTACCGAACTGACATAGGAAAGGGGCAGGGATACCCCCTCGGGATTATCCAGGGAAAGGTGCATATCCCCGGCAATCAAGACCCTCAGAGATTCAGCCTCGAGGTGTAAACCGGCGAGAAGCAAGCAAATCAGTACCCTATACCTGGTCATGGGTTTCTTTACCGCATTCCTTCTTGAAACAAGTATTTGTCCGGATCCTGGGCTTTTCCGTTTTGCCGTAACTCGAAATGCAGATGCGGCCCTGTGGACTGTCCCGTGGACCCTACCCTACCTATCAGACTACCAGATTCCACCTGTTTCCGCAAGACCGTATCAATTTTGGACAAATGCCCATACAGGCTCACCCAATTGTTCCCATGACGGATGATGATGTATTTCCCATAAATCCGGTCTTCACCGATTTCCGTAACCACCCCTTCCCGGGCAGCGTACACTTCGGTTCCGGCGGGCGCGGCGAGATCCAAGCCATTATGGTTTCTTAACACTCCCGTAACCGGATTCACCCGCATCCCAAAAGGGCTGGTCAAGCGGTAGTTTCGCAAGGGATAGCGGAAACCACTGTGGAGAAAAAAAGTCCGCTCCGTGGGGTTAAAGTCCGCTCCGGGGATAAACCGGAAATGGGCTTTACCCTCTTTCCGGTTCAGGGTTATGGGGATACCCGGTTCGTTCAGCCTGGTGGAAGCCAAGAGCTGTTCCAGATCCGATATCGGAGGGTCCGGTATAAAGAGCCCCGGCGCAGAGGGAAGCAGCAGGGGGCCGCGGTGTTCCAGGGAATCGGGATGGGCTATCCTGTTGAGGGTAACCAGGCTGGCATAGGAAATCGTACACCGGGCTGCCAGGCTCAAGAGATCATCGGTCTTTTTGGGGGTATAGGCATAGACCGTCAGGGCCTCGGCAATAACCCGGGGATGCTCCCCGGTCCGTTCAAGGTTAAAAATACGCTGCCGGGCAAACTCCACATCCGCAAGATACTGCTTAAACCAGGGGTCCCGGGAATCCAGGCGGGAAATCTCGGGAAACCCAAGCTCCATGCTCTCGGCCCCCCGGGTGGGGGCTGTTCCATACAGAACAATACTAAGGCTTATGAGTAGTAGGGGTGCCGCATGTTTCATATAGGGGGAACCTTATTATAGGCGGACCCCCATAAAAAAGGCAAGGGCTTATGCATCCCTTGCCTTATCACTCCCTAATCCTCTGGCTCTATGCCTGAGCAATAGCCTCGGAGGGACAGGCCTCAGCACATTTGCCGCAATCCTGACATTTTGCGGGATCGATCCACTGAGCGCCGTCCTTCTCGGAAATTGCCCCTGCCTCACATTCGCTGACACATGCTTCACAATTAGCACACTCAGCCTGATTAACCGTATACGCCATATAATACCTCTCTTAATATATGTAGTCTTTATATAATACCACCACAGAAAAGCAAAAGGCAAGTGTACGCATTGCCCAAGAAAAAGCTTACCCCCCGGGCGCAGGGCCTCACCATTCATCCGGCCGGTTAAAGCACCTTTAACAGAATTGTATGCGCTTCGTGGATAGAATGCCCGAAAGAGATGGGTACGCTTCTCATGTTGTAGGGGGTCACTCAAAATAGGAATTGCACGGGAGGCTCCATCAGCCCAATAAGTCTATATACTACAAAGAAATAACGAGAGAAAGTTCCGGTTTTGAGTGAAAGTGCGAAAACATGCGAGAAACTGCGAGTCTGGCACTTACCATTTCAAGACCGTTTAATAGTCTTGAAGTCCTTATTTCATGTAGACTTATCTGAACCATTACTTGCAAAGATGCAAATAGAAAGCCAGAAAATAGCCTCAAAGGTGGGACAAAAAAATTATGTAGATAAAAAGGTGGGACAACCGATTATAATTCTTTATAATATATAGACTTATCTGATTAAATCATATAAAGGTGGGACATGAAATTTTTGCAAAGGTGGGACAATAATACCTATTTATGAACTACCTGCTGGATATAACTTAGCATATCCAGCCAGGCTGGAAAAGCCGGGCAGAGGTTATGGGACTTCTTTCAAAACCGCCCGAATCCTGCCTATCGGTTCAAAGGACTCGGCATGGCAGGGTATCTCCTCATCCGGCTTAAACTCCTTACGCAGAACGTACTGCCTGCCGTCAAAGCGGACATGACTGATATACAACTCGTTCCTCATACGATATACATAGACCCCGTTCTTATTCCAGCCGGTAGCTTGGAAAATAACCACATCTCCGGCGTTAAGTAAGTCAGCCATTAGATTATTAAAAACCAACATGGCCCGGAGGTCGGTGCTGTATTCCCGAAAACGTATCGGGATAGGCGACAGTATACTATCAGGATAGTCTCCTGAATGGGCTTTCGGGTCGGGAATTTCCTTAGTCGGATTAAAATGCAGAACCTGCTCTTTGGTTAATAGCGGAATTTCATAGCAAACCAGCGTTTGTTCTAGTTTATTCTGGTCGGATATTACGGTCATATGATTACCAGAATTTTCTACATGACCGTATCCACCAGCATTGATGGCTACTCCAACTATGCCTGAACCGGATACTTCTTGATTAGATGCCCTATCAGTACGAAACATTGTCCCATCGCCGGTCACAAACCAATCAAGGCTTATACCAAGTTTAGAGATTCCCAACATGAACTCCTTAGATGGCTCTCGTGCTCCGGTTGCAAATTCAGAGATAACTCCTTGTGAAACCCTTAATATAGAAGCTAATCCGCCTTGGTTGACCTTAAGAACCTTCATTAATTCCCGAATTCTTTCTTGAAATCCCATAATATCCTATTATTTTTTATTTTCCCAAAAATCTATCTTGTCTTATTTTGGAATAACCTATATATTTAACAGTAGTTATAGTAATAACCTAAATTTTAAAATCCAGTAGGGATTACCAAGTGATCCTTCTGGAAAGGAGCAAAAATGACCCATGAAGAAGTCCAGTGGATAAAATACCAAATGGCTCTCAATAAGATCACCCAGAGCGACATTGCAACAATCGCGGGATGCTCTTTTCCTATGGTATCACAGGTAATACATGGGCGCAAGCGGTCTGCTCAGCAATTCCAAATTCAAGAATCATCGGGGGCCTCGCCCGCAATGGTGAGTAAAAAGTCAGTCCAATCGTCGTGCAAATACCGGCTCATTTCATACCTCAGCGCCCAGAAAAACGCGT
>JAITEL010000130.1 GCA_031282065.1 Treponema sp. | reverse complement strand
AGCCGGGTTCCCTGGCTGGCAAGTCAGACTGACCTTTTGGCCGATGATTGGTTCATCATCGAGTAAGTATCTCTTATGGGTTTGTGTTGTATGTTGGGAGAGGAGTATCTCTGTGAGGCACTGCTCGATGTGCAAGAAGCTGCACACCTCATGGGAACTCCATAACGCTATGTATGGGCCGATACCGGTAAACACTCAAGGCGGGATACAGGGACGGTAGGTTTTAATCCGGGGAAATCCCCCGGAATTATATACTTATATGCGGGTTATTTTTTGTCCGCATAGCTTTGAGTGTCTGTCGATAAGGATAATTTAACTGTCATTCTCCCTGTTTAGGAGGGGCATTTTATGTTAATTTTTGTAAGCAGTGAACATAATAAATCCATATAATTCTATATATTATAATGAATTACATGATAGTAGTAATATAACTACGGTATATACGAAAAGCCCGCCGCGCCGTTGTAGCGCGGCGGGGTCGGGCTGCGCCTTCCGCCGCTTACGGGATGATCACTTCCCGCACATCCGACCAGTGGCTTGCCTTATCTTTGGTCAGATACCGCAGCGAATAGTACATTTTTTTCGCCCGCTCCTCGTGGCCGAAGGTATGTTCCCAGGGATTGCGCGAAAACGTCTCTTTGAGCGGCAGTTGGTCGGGACTGTCAATAGGCGTGGGGGATACCGCGTAAGCGATTTCTATACGATCAACCCCATAGGGCTTCGCGCCCAGATAGCGCACCTTCACCACTCCCGGAGACTGGGCGCTGATATAGGCCTCGCTCTCCGGTCCCGCGTCCGGCGGCTGCACCGGAGTCGGTTCCGTGTCCGTGGCATTGACGCCCACATCCTGTTTTTGCCCGTCGTTCATTTTCGGGTTGAAGCGGACGCGCTCGCGGGCGAATTTCCGCATCGCCTCCACCGCTGTTTTCTTCAATTCCTCTTTTTCGGT
This sequence comes from Treponema sp., assembly GCA_031282065.1. Taxonomy (GTDB): domain Bacteria; phylum Spirochaetota; class Spirochaetia; order Treponematales; family Breznakiellaceae; genus JAIRLU01. The sequence continues at coordinate 7,279 of JAITEL010000130.1, read as the reverse complement.
ATGGTTCGCCTTGGTCGGCGCCTCCTGATACGCGGCCCGCGCGCTCAAAAAAGCGTTAATCGCCGCAATGACCGCGGCGCACTCGGCGGCAACCCAGTCATACGCCGCCTGAAGGGTTGTGTCCGCGAGTTTCACGAGCCAAACCGCCATCAACGCAAGCAACTTTTCTTCCCGTGTGGGAATCCAGTCCATCCGTTTAGCCATATAAGCCTCCTTTACGCGAATCTATGCGCAAATCATATCGGCCTATGCGCATAGATTCCTTATATTGACGCATTTTATAACCGCAAATGCGCATTCTCATCGGAAAACACGCATTTCTTAATCGTATATGCGCATGGATTAGTTTCCTGTGCGCATATCATAACCATATATGCGCGGATACGGTTACCCTCCGCGCATATCATAAACCCTTATGCGTTATTATGCCACGGAAAGGCGCATTGGTCAAGAGCGGGAACGTCAATGTCAGCAAGCGGAGAGGTTTTTCCAAGGCATAGTAACCAGGATCGGGAAACCGGCGGTACCGGCCTATGGGGGGTTTAAAGCCCCTTACGGGTATGCTAGTATAGGAACAGGGAGGGTGCCGTGGGTACGAGAGAACAGTTTCAGCTAATAGAAAGGGGCCTTCCCCCTGAAACGGCCTTTGACCGGATTATTACGGGGATTACCCAGCCGAGAACCGCCTTAAAGCCCTTCTATGCCTCTGAAAAGGCCGTCATCTATAACGGAGACTACCATGAAGTCCTTGAGCGTATCCCTGAGAATACCCTGGACATGATATTTGCAGACCCCCCCTATAAGCTGTCCAATAACGGCTTCACCTGTCACAGCGGCCGTAGGGTGCCGGTGAATAAAGGGGCCTGGGACAGCAGCAAGGGAGTGGCAGAGGACGCGGCCTTTCATGAGAGCTGGATAGCCGCCTGCCGCAGGGTATTAAAGCCCGAAGGAACCCTGTGGATAAGCGGCACCTATCACAGCATCTATCAGTGCGGCTGGGCGCTCCAGAAACAGCACTTTCACTTCTTGAATGATATTGTCTGGTTTAAGCCCAATGGCCCCCCCAATCTGAGCTGCCGCTGCTTTACCGCTTCCCATGAAACCCTGCTCTGGGCCCGCAAGGATAAAAAGGCGAAACATTACTTTAATTACCAGGCCATGAAGAACGGCCCCTTTCCCGAGGATAAGCTCAAAACCCAGGGCCTTCAAATGCGTTCGGTCTGGTCCATTCCCCCGCCCGCCAAAGAGGAAAAGAAAACCGGTAGACATCCAACCCAAAAACCCTTAAGCCTCTTGAGCCGAATCCTCCTGGCCTCCACAAAACCGGGGGATATTATCCTGGACCCCTTCAATGGGAGCGGAACCACCGGCCTTGCCTGTAGTATGCTCGGTGAACGGTTCTATATAGGGGTAGAGATAGAGCGGGAATTCTGCGAATTAACGGAAAGGCGTTTGCGTTCTGTGGTGCTTGAAGATGCAGGGGAAGAGGAACAGGTCTATGCCGCCCAATAACAGCCAAGGCGCCTATGCCTGTAAGCAGGGCAAAGTCCTGGAGACTACCGTGGAATCTACCCTTAAAGCCAAGGGCTTTGCCGTTGTCATGTTTCGTGACTGGCAGCGGAATCCTGAAGCCTATTCCGGCGATGTCCTGGTAAAGCATTGCCCCTATAAGAATATTTATAACCATGAGGGATATAGCGAATTTGTGCTGCACTCCGCGGCCTATCACCTGGGTGCAATCCGGATCGAGTGCAAATGGCAGCAGTCTTCAGGGAGCGTGGATGAGAAATTTCCCTGTCTGTACCTTAATTGCATTGAGGCCATGCCGGAAAAGCAGGTGGTGATTATTGTAGATGGGGATGGCGCCCGAAGCGGTGCGGTATCCTGGCTTAAGGATGCGGTCAGGGATAAAAAATATACCACGGAATCAAACCAAGATAAGGAAATCCGGGTGTTTTCACTCACGGAATTTATACAATGGGCAAACAAGACCTTCCGGTAGCGCTTCCCGGAAGAAGGAATGGAAGCGGGGATGTAAGGAAATGAGCAGGAGCAATATGAAAGAAACAATAGATATACGCAGTGATACGGTTACGAAACCGACGGACCAGATGCGTAAGGCTATGGCCGATGCCGTAGTGGGAGATGACGTGTATGGGGATGATCCCACCGTGCAGGAACTGGAAGCCCTGGGAGCGGACCGTATGGGGAAAGAAGCCGCGCTTTTCGTGCCTTCCGGGACCTTTGGAAACCAGTTGGCCCTCTTTACCTGGTGTCCGCGGGGAACCGAGGTGATCCTTGGAGAGGACTGTCATATACTCCAGCACGAGGCCGCGGCCGCAGCGGTTATTGCCGGGGTACAGACGAGGCCCGTTGCCGCTCCTACCGGCGTGCTGGACCCTGGGGAGATCCAAAAGCGGCTGCGCAAAGGGGATCTCCAGGAGCCCGGGACCTCCCTCATTTGCTTTGAGAACGCACATTCCCTGGGCAGGGCAGTACCCTTAGCTGCTATGGATGAGGTCCGGGCCCTGGCGGATGCCTGGGGAATTCCGGTGCACCTGGATGGCGCCCGGATTTTCAATGCCGGCCTTTGTCTTGAGGCGGAAGCGAGAACCATTGCCGAGCGCGCTGATTCGGTGATGTTCTGCCTGTCTAAGGGGCTTTGCGCTCCGGTAGGTTCCCTCTTGGCAGGCCCCAAAGACTTTGTGGCCCAGGCCCGGCGGAAGCGGAAGATCTTAGGGGGCGCGCTCCGTCAGGCGGGCATCTTGGCGGCTGCGGGGATCGTCGCCTTAACCGAGCAGACCAAAACCCTCTCCCAGGATCATGTACGGGCCAAGAAGCTGGCCCAGGGACTTGCCGGCATACCGGGCATCCGTATCGACCTTACGGCCACAGATATCAACATGGTTTTCTTCTCCTTTCCCCCGGCAGAGGATCCTGCGGTAGCCGCCCGGATCCAGGCTCACTTTGCCCAACAGGGTATTCTCATCAATCCGCCTGCCCGGGGGGTATTCCGGTTTGTTACCCATTACTGGATACGGGACCGGGAACTGGAGCGCATCCTGGAGGCTTCCCGAGCAGCATTTCTGGAAGGAACAGCAGAGGCATTATGAGTTACGAAGAGCGTAGGAATAAACTCTACCGGTGGATGGCTGAAGAAAGGCTTAGCCTGGTTATGTTTGAGTATACCGAAACCCGGCCGGATCCTGCGGTTCGCTGGCTGACCGGGCATCCGGGGGATGGTTTGCTGTTTCTGGGCTTTGACCGCCAGGGAAAAAGCCATTCCCTCTTGGTTCCCTGGGATATCAATATAGCCTTGATCTATGCCCAGGCAGACAGCCTCGTGGCCTATGCTGAATTTGAACGGCAGCCTCTGAAGGCCCTCAAAAGGGCCCTGGGCTATTTCAATACCCCTTTGGGCAGCAAAGTTGAAATCCCTCCGGTTACTCCCTATCCCCTGTTCCTGAACTACGTGGAGGCCCTCATTGATTTTGAGGTCTTATGCCGCAATGGGGGGATACATCAGGAAGTGGAGACCTTCAGGGCGGTGAAAGACGAGGAGGAGATAGGGATATACCGGACCCTATCGGACATTACCAATGAACTCATTGATGCCCTGGAACAGCACATCCGTTCTGGCGACCTGAGTACCGAAGGGGCGGTGGCCCTCTTTATTGAAGCGGAATGCCGCAAGCGGGGCTGTGAGGGTATGGGTTTTGAGACCCTCGCCGCAGGTCCCCAGCGGAGTTTCGGCATTCATCCTTTCCCGGCCTATACCGGGGGGGACTTTGCCACGCGGGGGCTCTCCATTCTGGATTTTGGGCTCAAGTATGCAGGATATACCAGCGATGTTACCCTGACCTTTGTCCGGGGCCCCCTTTCACGGGCCCAGGAAAGGCTGCTCACGCTCACCGAGCGGGCCTACCGCTTGGCCCTGGCCATGGTAGGGGAAGGGATAGCTACTAAGACCATAGCTGCGGCAGTGGACACCCTTTTCGGCAATGCCAAAAAAAGTATGCCCCATGCTTTGGGTCATGGCATTGGACTTGAGGCTCATGAAGCACCGGCGCTGCGTAACCGGGCGGACAACGACTGGGTACTGAAACCTGGTATGATCTTTACTCTGGAGCCCGGCCTCTATGACCCTGCACAAGGGGGCTGCCGTCTGGAAAACGACATACTCCTCACCGAGGCCGAGGTGGAAGTGTTGACCCATGCGCGGATCATCCGCTTGTAAAGGAAAGCATAGGTTCAGTCTCCTGTATGCTTTGCTGCCGCCAGGTTTGCAGGTTCCCGTGCTGAAACCCGGTACGGTCCTGGTTGGAAGCGCCTGTGGTTACTAGATGCGCTCACTTTACACATAAAAAAAGAGCCGCTATACTAAGGCATGGTGAAGCCCAGGCTTTATCATGCCCGTAACAGGGCAAAGCTATACACGCAAGGCAGGCGCTATGGAACAGGCCCATTCTTTCTTCTCTTTTCCGTATTGCTCTATCCCCCTTGATTCGGCAATTGAAATCCTCCTGGCCCATAGCGCTGGGCCTCAAGGGTCTAGCGGCGTATCCTTGCTTGAGGCGCTCTCCCGTATTGCCGGGAAAGACCTCCATGCCCGTATCGACCTCCCGCCCTTTGATAATTCTCCGCTGGACGGCTTTGCCCTGCGCCATAGCGACAGCGCAGGGGCCAGCAAGGAGAAGCCGGTTCTCTTGCGAGTGGTGGAAACCATCTATGCCGGGGACCTTCCCCGGAAAGCCCTCTCCCGCGGGGAATGTGCCCGGGTTATGACCGGAGCGCCTCTCCCGCCGGGGGCCACCTGCGTCATCCCTTTTGAGGACACGGATAATCAGCCGCATACGGTGGGGCTATTTCATCCCTTAGAAGCTCATCAGAATTACCGGTTCCACGGGGAAGATGTCCGTCAGGGACAGGGTATCTTGCGTCAAGGGGAGCGTATCAGCGGCGCTCATCTGGGCCTCTTGGCTGCCCAGGGATTTACCGAAGTCCCGGTTTTTGCCCGCCCCCAGGTGGGGATCCTCTCCACCGGCACGGAGCTTATGAGCGGCCCGGAGCCGCTCAGTCCTGGTAAAATATACGACAGCAACCGCTATCTCTTGGCAGCACGGGTAGCGGCCCTGGGCGCGCAGCCCTTTTGCAGCCCCAAAATCCCCGATGATCCGGCCCTCATTGCCCAGGCCCTTGAGGAACTGCTTAAGACCTGCCACTGCGTCATCACTACCGGCGGCGTCTCAGTGGGGGCCCATGATTATATGCCCCAGGCGGGCTCATACATCGGTGCCCAGCCCTTGTTCCGCCAGGTCCAGATGAAGCCCGGGGGCTGGGTTACTGCCCTGTACAAGGATGCCGTCATAATCCTTTGTCTTTCTGGAAACCCCGGGGCCGCAGCTATGAGCTTTGACCTCTTGGCCGGGCCTTTGATTCGTCATCTTGCCGGTGCTGCTGTAGTCCGTCCCCCTCAGCTTCTGGGGGTCTTGCAAGACCCCTTCTCCAAGACAAGCCCTCAAAACCGCTTCTTGTACGCCCGGCAGGAAGGCAGGGACGTCTTTCTCCCCCGCACCGGCTTTGGCTCCGGCCTCTTAAGCTCCCTTATCGGCTGCAACTGCATCGTGCATATCCCTGCGGGCAGTCCTGCGCTCCATCCAGGAGATACGGTAGAACTTATACCCCTTTCAGCGTAAGCCGTATGCCTCCCGGCTCATCCGCTACAAGCCGGATTCGGGAAATGACCGAATCCAGGTCTTCCGGTAAGCCCTGTACCACCAGATCCGCCAGGGGCAGTACCCGGGCCGCAGTGGGTTTTACCTTCGAGGCGGCGGTGTTCATAAGCATGATAAAACACCCCGGGACCACCACCTCCCGCAGGCTGTTGGATTCAGCGATGATAAGCCCCTTGGAGGGGATCTGTTCCAAGAAATGGGTATATGCCGCTGCCAGAGACCCATAGAGGGACCGCAGCCAGAACACCCGGTCTGCCCCTGCTTCAAGCAACTGGGCCGTGTCTTTGTTCGGGCCTGCCCCGGCTTCTTCCTCAAGGACAAAGTCCCGGCTCATAGAGACGCAGGCGCCGCAGCCGGCTCCCCCGCGGGGGCATACCGCACCCCGGTGGGCTACGCTGGTGATCTTCAGCGCCACAAGAGGAAGTCCCTCAGCGGAAAAGAGGGGAGATTTCCAGGCTTTGATGAGGGCCTTAGCCAATGTGGTTTTACCCGTGTTTTGGCCGGAAGAGCCGATAAGGAGCATCTGAGGGGCATACCGCATAGGAAGAGCCCTCCTTAGAGGTTCAGCTTGAGGATGATCTCCTGCAGGGCTTGTTTTACCGGGGAATCTTCCGGCAGGCTCACCAGGGGTTTTCCTGCGGCATCGTACCGGTAGACCAGGTCATCCTGGGGGATCACGCCGATGAGGGAAAGCTTTTGGGACTGGATTTCTTCTTGGATACCGGCTTCCAGGTTTCCCCCGGGAGCGCGGTTGACGATGAGTCGCAGCTCCTTTACCTTGAGGTCCAGCTCGTCTATCATGGCGGCGATCCTCCCCGCGGCCTGGATGCCCCGCCGGGAACAGTCGCTGACCAGGAGTATCAGATCCACCGGCGGAAGTATTCCCCGGCTTATATGTTCAAGACCAGCCTCGTTGTCCACCACCATGTACCTGTAGTTATTGTAATGTTTCCGTATCTGCTCCCGCAGCAGATCATTAACAAAGCAGTAGCAGCCTTTTCCCTGGCCTCTGCCCATTACCAGCATATCGTACTGGTCTTCCTCCACCAATGCAGAACCGAACTTAAAGTTCGCATATTCATGTTTTGACATGCTGGGAGGAATGGGGTTCTTGTCTACAAATTCCGCGGTGGCAATCTCCTCCCGGATATCTCCCAGGGTAATATCCGCTTTCACCCCCAACACCTCGTTCAGGTTGGAATTGGCATCCGCATCTACCGCGAGAATAGGCCCTTTCCCGGTTTTGGCTAAATAATCCAAAAACAAACCGCACAGGGTCGTTTTTCCCGTACCGCCTTTACCGGCCATGGCTATCGAATAGGTCATAGATTTTCTCTCCATCCTCACTCTACCTTCCCCATAGGGTACCGTCAATAGGGCACCCATCCAGGGCTTCTGCATTTAGTTTTAAGAACAGATGAAGGGGGAGGTGTTCCACTGTCAACAAGTTAAGGGATAGACACCCTCCCAAAGCCGTGATAAACCGGAATATGGGAGGATAACATGGGAAAAAGACTTGTTTTGAAATGGTTCGAGGCCTGTTA
>JAITEL010000118.1 GCA_031282065.1 Treponema sp. | reverse complement strand
TCCCTGGCTATTGAGGAAATCGCCAAACACTCCGAGGGGCTCTTGGACATTACCTCCCTTATGAATGCCATAGCAAGTCAAACCAACCTCCTGTCCATGAACGCGGCTATTGAAGCGGCCCACGCAGGGCTCTCCGGTAAGGGCTTTGCCGTAGTGGCCGAGGAAATCCGCAAGCTGGCCGAGTCTTCAGAAGAACAGTCCGCCATCATAGCCTCGGTGCTTACCAAGGTACGAGCCTCCATAGACCAGATAAGCCAATCCACCCTGGAGGTGATTGAACGGTTTAAGGTCATTGATGACAAGGTGCGGGTTGTCTCGGAACAGGCGCGGGCGCGCCAGGCTATGGAAGCGCAGGGGACCGGGAGCAAGCAGATTCTGGAATACATCAAGAATCTCAACGACATAACCCTGGGTATCGGCAGGGATTCCCAGGCCATGCTGTCGGAAAGCCGGGAAGTGATTAAAGAAAGCCGGCTCCTTGAAACGCTCACCCAGGGGATGAACCAGAGCGCAAACCGCACCCAGGGGATAAACACCGTAGTGGCGCGGATAAACCGGATGAGCGAAGAAAACAAAGCTCACATTGATATCCTTATGAGCGAGATTGCTCAGTTCAAGATTGAGTGAGTGCCGCAGCGTACAGGTGCGTGGCATGAAACCGTAAAATAGAGAAAGTAAAGAAGGAGAGAGGTATGGAAAATAAAGCGCTTCGTCCGATTATCAAGGTGGTACAAGAGAAGTGCGTGAATTGTCATCGCTGTATCATGGTGTGTCCTGCTAAAATGTGTAATGACGGGTCTGGAAGCATAATCGATCATCATCCGGAATTGTGTATCGGTTGCGGGGAGTGTATCAGCGCGTGTACCCACGGAGCGCGTATCGGTATTGACGACTTTGACCTGTTCATGGAGGACCTGCACAAAGGCACGCCCATAGTAGCCGTTGTGGCGCCGGCCATTGCCGCAAGTTTTGACGGGGACTACCAAAAGGTGAACGGCTTCCTTAAATCCCTGGGGATTGCCGCGGTCTTTGACGTGAGTTTCGGAGCAGATCTGACGGTCAAGTCCTACCTGGCCTATATAAAAGCCGCCAATCCTACGCTCGTCATAGCCCAGCCCTGCGCCACCCTGGTGTCCTTCATTGAAATGTACCGGCCTGAGCTCCTCCCCTATCTTGCGCCGGTAGACAGCCCCATGCTTCATACCATGAAGATGATCAAGCGCTTCTACCCCGAGTATACCCGGCACCGGATTGCCGCCATAAGCCCCTGTTATTCCAAGCGCCGGGAATTTGATGAGGTGGGCATAGGGGATTATAACGTTACCTTCCGGTCCATACAGCAGTACCTGCTGGATTCCCACAAAACCATAAACGCCTATCCTTCGCTGGATTACGACAACCCCCCGGCAGAACGGGGGATATTGTTTCCCATTCCCGGCGGCTTTACCCGGACCTTGCAGCGCTACGAGAGCGATGCAAGCAGCTATACCCGTAAGATCGAAGGGCCCCACAGCATCTACCACTACCTGGCCTACCTCGCGAGAGCCATTAAACACGGTCATGCCCCGGTCTATAAGATCGTGGACTGCCTCAGCTGTACTATGGGCTGCAATGGAGGGCCGGGTACGCTGAATCAAAACAAGCATTTCGATGCGGTTGAGTGTTTTACCGAACAGCGCTACCAAAAGGAACGTATCCACTACCCGCCGCCCAGCCGGGGCCGGAAGCTCTTCAAGCGGGATAAACTGGAAAAGCTCCTTAACCGGTACTGGGAGGAGGGCTTGTACCGGAGATCCTATACGGACCGGTCGGAAGTCTTTAAGAAGCGGGTGATCCTTCCGAACCAGGGGATGATTAAGGCCATGTTTACTACCATGCACAAGGATGCTCCCAGCGACCGCCTCAACTGCGGGGCCTGCGGGTATAGGAGCTGTGAACAGATGGCCGTGGCCATCATCAACGGCCGCAATAAGGCTGAGAATTGCCGCCATTATGTGGCCATTGAAAAAGAGCTGCAAGCCAATAAGAAGATAGAGTACATGATTAACCAGGTCTACGAGCATACCTTGGAAGAGATGCACAAAAACAAAACCGGCCTTGAAATCCTCACCGCGCAGATCGGTGAAACCGCATCCCGTGCGCAGCGCTCCGCCCAGGTCGTCAAGGATATGGTGGGGAATATCAGCTCCATTCACCAGAACCTGGATCATAATGCCCAGACCGTGCTGAAACTGAACGCCTCTTCCCTAGAGGGGAAGAGCCGGCTGTTTAAGATAGGGGGCGTGATACACGATGTGGCAGAGCAATCCAATACCCTTATCGAACTCTGTAAGATAATCGGGAATATTGCGGATGAGACCAATATCCTGGGGATGAATGCGGCCATTGAGGCGGCTCATGCAGGGGAGCATATAGGTAAAGGTTTTGCCGTGGTGGCTGGAGAAATCAGGAAACTGGCGGTGAATTCCGGGCAGCAGGCGGTGAAAATAACCGATAACCTGCACAGTATCAAAGACCTTATTGCCACCTCAAAAGAATCCGCAAACTATGCCCAGGAACAGTTTGACTGGATGGCCTCCCTGATTGATACGGTAAAGAACGAAGAGCTGTCCATACAAGATGCCATGAATGCCCAGGCTTCTGGGGGAAGTAATATCATAGATGCGCTCAATGAGATACAGGCCCTTATCGAACAGATAGAAGTCACTGCCCGCACCCTGCTGCTATCCGGGGAGGCGGTGATTCAGCATATCCAAAGCCTGAAAAACCTCTAAGCCGCGCTGTCCCCCAGCCCATACCGTAAGCTCCGCTACTGCCTCTACCGGCGGCTTGCTATTTGCACCTAGATCGATAGGGTCGATCCAGCCTAGATCGATTGAGTCGATCCAGCCTAGATCGATTAAGTCGATCCAGCCTAGATCGATAGGGTCGATCCGGCCTAGATCGATAGGGTCGATCCAGCTTAGATCGATAGGATCGATCTAGCTTAGATCGATTGAGTCGATCCGGCCTAGATCGATAGGGTCGATCCAGCTTAGATCGATAGGATCGATCCGGCCATTGGACCGGGAGTTTGAGGGACACTGGGACGTGCCAGAGGCAGCTTCCAGGTGTATGCGGGCACTGGCGCCCTCTTGACGAGGCCGGTAACTGGATTTATGCTCAGTACGAGGATTCATAGGTTTCTATAAGCACTCTATGCAACAGCTTATAGAAAAAATGATATAGAGGCTTATTTGGAGGATACTATAACCATCGTACTGGATAACCGGGATCTTTTATCAGGGGTATGTGGTGCGAATGATGAAAATCTCAGGCTTATTGAAGGGTTCTTGGGAGGGCGTATCATAGCCCGGGGAAACGAAATCCGTTTAGAAGGAGTGGACCAGGCCGGTCTGCGGCGTTTCAAACCAATGATGGATAATCTCATTGCCCTGGTCCAGGCAGGAGAAAGCCCTTCTCCTGAATATGTGCGGGCCCTGGCAGGAGCGGTAGAGCCCCACCCCCCCGATGGACCGCCCCCTGCCGCAGCAGGAGAGCTCCTCCCGACAGATCCCATCCGGGAAGGGATGATCCATATTCCCCAGGGTTTACGCCGGGTCTATCCTCGAAGCAGAAATCAAGGCATGTATATCCAAGGGATGCGCTCCCATGAAATCAGTTTTTGTATAGGCCCTGCAGGGACGGGTAAAACCTTTCTCGCCATTGCCGAAGCCTTGCGGCTGGTTTTATCAAAGAAGATGCGGAAATTGGTATTGACCCGTCCGGTGGTCGAGGCCGGAGAGAACCTGGGGTTCTTACCCGGGGATCTGGCCCAGAAGATAAGCCCCTACCTGCGTCCCCTCTATGATGCTATGGAATCCCTGGCCCCCTATGAGGTAATCCGTCATCTGGAAGAGAACCGTACCATAGAAATTGCACCCCTGGCCTATATGCGGGGGCGCAGCCTCAATGAAGCGGTGATCATCCTGGATGAAGCCCAAAATACCACCAAAGAACAGATGAAGATGTTCCTCACGAGGCTCGGAGCAGGATCCCGGGCGGTCATTACCGGGGATATTACCCAGATTGACCTGCCTAAGCGACTTGATTCCGGCCTCTTGCATGCCGTTTCCCTGCTTTCCGGTGTGGAGGGCATCCATGTTGCCTACCTCCATACGGGCGATGTAGTACGGAATCCGCTGATCAAAAAAATAATAGAAGCCTATGAGCACGAAAAAAAGAGATGAGCCTTCCCGTCCTTTTGGTCTTGGGAAGCTCAAAATCTGGGCTGCCAAGCTAAGCGGCATCGGTACATTCGTTACTACCCGCCGGGGTCCTGCCATAGCTACCCTGGTAGCCTTGCTGGTCTCTACCATAGTGATAATTCAGTATCAAGGGGCCTATCGCGGGGCTTCAGGAGATCTCCAGGAATTCGAAGTGGGGAAAGTGGCGGAACGGGATGTACTGGCGGAACGGTCCGTGTCCTATGTGGATGAAACCGCTACCCGGCTTAAGCTGGATGTCCAGCAGCATTTGGTTCCTCCGGTCTTTAGGTATACCCCAGAGCTGACCGCAGAGGCCCAGAAGGAGTACGCCCGTTTTGTATCCCTTTCCCTGCCCTACTTTGCCCAAGCCCAGGCAGAGCAGCTCGGGCTTGAAGCCTATACCCAGGAGATCTACCGGGCCTTTCCCGGTATGTTTGCGCGGGAAACCTTGGACATCCTCTTCCATGAGCCTCAGCAGGAAAGAATCCTGGAAAGCGGTGCTGTGGCGCTGGAGCATTTTATGGAAAAGGGTATCTTTGCCCTGCCGGACACCGGCTTAGAGGACTATAACCGGGAAGTTCTGGAATTACTCCGGGGTTCCGAATCCAGGACCGGACGGGAACGGATCGGGCTTACCCAGATTGTTACCTTGGACGCCCTGCCCGATGCCGTGAACCGCTGGTATACGGCGTCGGGGCTTCCCCCGTCTTTTGGGGCCTTGGGCTTTGCCCTGCTTAAGCCCTTTATGAAGGAAAATGTATTTTTTTCTGCCCTTGATACGGCTCAGCGTTTGGCTGAGACCAAGGCCCAGACCGATGCGGTGGTTAACCATATAGAACCAGGAACCCGGATTATCAGAAAGGGGTTTATCATAACCGATGAGGATATGGCCAAACTGCGGGCCTTGAATCTGGCGGTTTCCAAGCAAGATCCCCGGCGCATGGTCGGTCAAATTCTGGTGCTGCTGCTGCTGTATAGCCTCTTCATGTTTCTCGGCTGGGTGCAGGGTGTGGACAAGGGAGGGCTTACGGATGCGGAAATCTACGTCTTATCCGCCTTGACCGCGCTCTATATCATTGGTGCGATGCTGGCAAAGACCCTGCCCTTTAATACGGAATTTTTTCCGGTTTCCATTGTGCTTCCCACTGCCTTGGTGATCATGCTGCCGGCCATCTTGATAAACCCCAATCTGGCCTTGGCCTGGGCCCTGATGTTGCCCATAAGCGCTTTTTTATCCGGTTCTTTTGATGAAGCGGCTTTTATGCTGGCCCTGGTATCCGGTGTGGTTGCCTCCTATGCCCTCAAAGGAGCGGAAAAACGGATGGATCTGGTCAAAGCCGGCCTGCTCAGCGCGGGGGCTAATGGGATTGCCCTCTTAGGCATACTCCTGCTCAAAGGCGCTGCCTGGGAAGTCTATCCTACGGTACTCTTCTGGGGGGCCTTTAACGGTCTTGCCTCAGGGATGCTGGTCTTGGGTTTCTTGCCTCCCTTGGAACACGCCCTTAATGCAGCTACCACCTTTAGGCTCATCGAATTATCGGACCTTAATGCGCCCCTGATACGGCGGCTTTTCATCGTGGCTCCGGGGACCTACAGCCATGCGATCATGGTGGCTAATCTGGCGGAAGCGGCTTGCCAGGAAATCGGTGCCAATCCCCTCTTGGCACGGGTTGGCGCCTATTACCACGATATTGGCAAGATGGACCAACCCGATTATTTTGTAGAGAATCAAACCTCCTATAATAAACACAACGATCTCCCCCCCCGGCTTTCTGTTACTATTATCCGAAGCCATGTGAAACTGGGGGTGGAGAAAGCCCGCAGCCTCGGGCTTCCGCGGGAAGTAATAAACATTATTGCAGAACATCACGGCAATTCGGTGATTACCTGGTTTTATAACGAAGCGCTGAAACAGGATCCCCAGGTGAGCAAGGAAGATTTTTCCTATCCTGGAAACCCTCCGCGATCCCGGGAATCCGCGGTGGTGATGCTCGCCGACATGTCCGAAGCCGCGGTGCGGACCTTGGAGAAGCCTACCGCAGCGAAGATTGAGAAATTCCTCCAAGAACTCATCACTGCCAAGGTGGAACATGGGCAACTGGCCGAGTCAGAACTAACCTTTCGGGACTTAGAAACCATCAAACACGCCTTTGTCCGAGTCCTGGCAGGACATTACCATTCCCGAATCGAATATCCGAAATTACCTGCCAAAGAGGTTACCCATGAATCGAATTGAGGTTCAAGCAGAAGCAGAACCCCTCCCTGCGTGGAGCGATGCGGCAAAGCGTTTTATGCTGAGGGTATTAGAGCAGCTCCACCGGGATAACTGGGATCTGTCGGTGCTGTTCTGTGGGGATGCCTATATCCGCAGCCTCAATGACCGGTTCCGGCAACAGGATGAGCCTACGGATGTCTTATCCTTTGCCCTGGGGGAAAGCATAAGCGAAGCAGGGGAGTGCCGGTATTTGCCGGGGGATATCATCATATCCCTGGAAACCCTGGCAGAAAACGCCCGCTATTTTAAGGTTCCCCCAGACGAGGAGTTACGCCGGCTGCTCATTCATGGCATGCTCCATTTAGACGGCTGGGATCATCCTACTAATGGGGAGCATGAACCTATGCTGCAATTACAGGAACAGCTCCTTGTGGAATTAGCAGATGAGCGGATTTTACCCTGTGGGGAGCAGCTCCCATGAAGGGATCCTTTGTGCAAGCCCTGAGCCACAAGTTTGCGTCCCTGCTCCATAAAAAGAACCTGAGAAAAGGCGAAGGAGCCCTAGACCGGAAGACCTATAGAGCCCTGGAAACGGATCAGCGGGAGATGATCCGGGGGGTGGTGGAGCTTTCAGGAACTACGGTCAAGGAGGTCATGGTTCCCCGAATCGACACGGTTTTTCTCCAGGCCGATGCCTCCAGGGACGAACTACTTGCCTGTATGATCCAAAGCGGCCATTCTCGGTTTCCGGTGTACCAGGAAACCATAGATAACGTCATTGGGATACTCTATGTGAAGGATGTGTTAACCTGTCTGTTGAGGAATGAGGTATTTGACCTAAAGCGGCTCCTCAGAAAGCCCTTCTTTGTGCCTGAATCAAAGCATATTGATGATCTCCTTCGGGAGTTACGCCACCGCCGGGTCCATATCGCGGTGGTAGTGGATGAATACGGGGGGGTCTCAGGGATAGTTTGTATGGAAAACATCATCGAAGAAATAATCGGGGATATTCAAGATGAATTCGACCATGAAACCGAAGATGTCCTGCCCCTGGGAGAGGGCATCTACCTATGCGATGCCCGGGTAAACCTGGAAGACTTAAGCGAGCAGATCGGGATTGAGTTTCCTGTAGAGGATTTTGATACCCTGGGAGGCTTTGTGTTTGACCTCTTTGGAAAGATCCCGGTGCGATATGAGAAAATCGTGTATAAGGGCCATGATTTTATTATCCAGGATATGGCAGGGCATAAGATCAAAACCGTAAAGCTCATGCTTAAACCGGATTTTTCTAAACCAGATTTTTCTAAACGGGAGAATGTCTTATGAAACCTGTTGGTATGCCTATCCTGCTGGTGCTGGGGATATGCTTGTTGGGGGACCTACCGTTTCTCTATTCCCAAACCCGTACACAGGGGCTTGGGGCAGCGGCCTATTATGAAGCAGGGCGCCGGTCTATGGGTCAAGAGGACTGGTATGCTGCAGCAGAATCCCTGCTGGAATGCCTGCGCCTTAACCCTGCTCACGCAGAAGCTACCGCTGCCTTGTCAGAATGTTACTATGAGCTGGGTGAATTCGATCAGGCCCTGCTATGGATACGGAAAGCCCGAACCCTGTCCCGGGGAAATCTGGTCTTGGCGAATCTGGAAGCCTTCATCCTCATTGCCCTGGGCCGGCTTGAGGAAGCCTCTTCGGTGATTACCGATGTCTTAACCAGGGAACCCTATAATAAAGAGGCCCTCTTTGCCGCATCAGAGATGGACATAGCCCGGGGGCGTCCAGGGGACGCGGTTACCCGGTACCGGGAAGCGGTACGCCGGTACCCGGACGACCGGAGACTGCTCATTTCCCTTGCCTTAGTGCTGGGGTCTTTGGGGGACATTGAAACTGCCCGAACCTATATTGATCGTGCCGTGGTTCAGCATCCTGAAGATTACCGGGTGTATTATTATGCCGCGTATCTTGATGCCCAAGCCGGTCGTCTGGGATCGGCTATTCAGTATGCAGAGCGTGCATTGACGTATAGGCCGGGCTATGGGCCGGCCTTTTCCCTTCTGGCGAGCCTGCGTTATAGATCAGGCCAATACGAAGAGGCAAGCCGCCTGGCAGATGAGACCATTAGCCTTAACCGAGACGATATAAGCGCCTGGTATCTCAAGGGAATGTCCTATATCAGGATGGGACGGCATGCAGATGCCATCACGATTCTTTCTACTGCATCAACCATCGATCCTACCGATGAGTTTGTCCGGGCAGCCTTGGAGGACCTCATTATCTCAAGAACCGCCCTCGAAGATCCCCTCCGTTCCTCCTGGGCCACCTGGCATTTTAGCCGGGGCAGGGATTTCCGTTCTCGTAACTTGATTGAACAGGCCCTTTTTGAATACCGTCGGGGACTGAGGCTCAATCCCTATGCCCTGGACCGCAAGGAGTATGCGGATCTGCTGCGGGTACAAGGGTACCCTGCCCGCTATTTGGAAGAACTGCGGTTTATGCAGACCTTAGGCCTGGGGGATAGGAGCTTGAACGATGCGGTAGAAGCCTACGATGCCCTGTTGGATGAAGCCATTTACCGGCGTTGGTCGGTGAATCCGGTGGACATTGCCAAACGGCACTGGACAGTGGCGGTCTTTTCGCTTATATCCCAAGCCAGTTCCTATCATGTAGATGCAGGCGCCACTGCCGCATCCTATATCAAAGACATCCTCACCCATGACCGGAATATCGCTCCTATGCCATTGGAAGTGCCTCAGACTTCTTTCTCTCAGAGCTTCCGGTTAGCCCGGGAGACTGAAGCGGATTATTTTCTGATTATTTCGGTTACTGAAAATGAACGGGATATGGCTATCAAGGGGGAACTCTTTGTCGGGCGGACCGGTTCTCCTGCGGGGGAATTCTACGCTTACCGCACCGGGGCCGATAGGCTGAGGAATGCTTCCCGGGGTATTGTTGACCAGTTCGCTGCCCAACTGCCCTTCAGAGGGGAACTGCTCACCCATAAGCAATCCCAGGGACTTATCGACAAAGGCCGGGCCGACGGGGTGAAAGCCGATATGGTGTATGAAGTGGTAAAGAAAGGGCAGGTCCTTATCCGCAGTGAAGGCATAGGTCTTAGCTATGCTGCAGAAGATGTGGTGGGAACCTTGGTCATCGAAACTGCGGATGAAGAGGTTGCTTCTGGTTCCTTAAGTCGTAACGGCTTTTTTGACCGCATTGCACCGGGAGATGCGATTATCTTACAGGCCCAAAGCCCGGAAAATACCAAGCCCATAGAGCCCCCCCTAGCGGATCCAGAACTGCGGGCCCTATTGTGGACCCTCAGGTGAGACGGCAAAGTATACATGCTATTGAAAAGTTATAGAAGAACAGCATTTCTGTTAATTACGATACTAATATAACGTTATTCAATAGTATCGAATTGGAAAAAGAATTTCTGGATTACTACATACCATGAGTTCGAAGGCAAGAAGAAACCCCTGCCCGGATATGGGATAACCAACAACTCATTCTACGGAAAACAGGAGAGGTTTCTTAGAGCCTATTTAATATCTTTTTAGCAGCAGCGATATAAACGCAAGTACCGTCATTTGTAGCGTGTTATGTATCTTTCATTCGCAGTTCTTCAAAAAATACCACTGCTTTCCAGCCATCCAAAGGTATGCGGGATTACCCATAGCTTGGGTAGTCCCGCACATGTATGCATTTCATCGCGTTGTATCACCTCCACTTCCGTTCCTATAAGTATTCTTTCGGTATTAGCGAAGTTTTCGCCGCTCTAACCGCTGTCACTCAATCGCTCCATCCTCCCTTCGCCGCTATCGGCCTTGTTCATGCTTTGGTATCCTGCTCGTTTTCGACTCTCCTCCGTGTATCACACACCAGAACAGCTCCCATTTCTGCAAAACACGTTCAAACACTCAGACTTCACCGGTTTCTCCCGTCGCACTTCATAAGGCAAACAAGGTTTCCTTGGGGAACACTGCAGAAAACAGTACCAGGATCAACCTTTTTTGAAAACGTATAGACAGAATAATGAGGAGGGGGTAAACCGAGGGATTAAGTGGAAAAAGATAAGCAAATCTGGAGCGATAGGGATAGACGAGACCAGCTAGCACAAGGGGCATGAGGACAGGGACGGGGTATTAGCGGAAAGGCAGGTGGAAACGGTGTCCGAGTAGTATAAGAACCAAAAAGCGGGTGATTTCCGCCGCCTCGTGGGGGCGGGTCTCCAGTTCCGCGTGTTCCTCCGTCCGGCCGTGGCGCGTGTAGACGCGGTCGCGAATCGGCAATTCCATGCTTTCCAGGTCGGCGTTGCTTACCACATCGTCCGCATCATAAAAAAAGCGCCGGATAAACTTCCGCAGAACCGGCTCGGAAGTATCCCGCGCCGAGTTCTTTTCGGCGGTCTCCACGGACGTATGGGGTCCCGCCGTCTTCGCAAAGGCGGCGCTCCACGAAGCGTAGGTCCCGTTAAGCTCCTCCACCTTTTCCGCCGGGATATGTTTCCAGTCCGCGGCGGCTCCCCCCGCGGTTTTTTCGCCGACAACCTGCTTTATCAGCAAAAAACGCTTGTCAAAGCCCTCGTCCGAACTGGGTACGACTTCTTTCTTTTCAGCCATTCTCAACTCCTTGCGAGCCGTTCAGGATTTAGTTTCAACGGCTCGCAAATAATTACCAATGGCCCGCAACTATTTGTAAAGTCCCCGCTATTATTTTTTTTCCATTGCCAACTATTTGGGAATCTCCGCCAACTACTTGCCGTCCACCGCCAATTTAGTGCCGGTCGTTAGCGCTTGATTGTTAAGGCTCGCAAATAATTACCAGCCTCTCGCAATTATTTGCCGGCCGCTCATCATTAAGGGAAAAAGCGGAATCCGCTAACGATACGCGCCGCGCC
>JAITEL010000111.1 GCA_031282065.1 Treponema sp. | reverse complement strand
CATGGAATAGAAGGCGCAACCAAGAAGCCTGTAAAATCAACTGGCGATTTACCACTGCCGATGCCCGTATCAAACTTAAACGCCTATATCCACAGTTTAAATAGAGACTCGATACTAGGTCGTCCTTGCTTGTATTCACCCAGGGGTCGCACTGGATGGTTTCCGGCGAAAAATACCCTACCCCGACCCCGTTTAGAGCTATCAAAACCCCGCCGCCCAGGGCCCCCCGGTAGCCCTCAAGTCCTTAGTGCCCTGCGCCCGTTTCCGTTTCTTCTGCATCTCCTGCTGAAAGAAAAAACGGCAAACGCCCACTTGACCGCGTCTAACAGATGGTACTTTCGGTTATACTCCGCCCGCCGCTTATCCGGCAGTTCCTTCCAAAGCTGCTCAAGGTTGGCTCGCAACTGCCCAAATATTCCCCGTTCCATGCTTTATAGAGAATTGGTAGATCCCCACCCAAAAGCATACACTATGCGACGAACCTGCTCCGCAGGCTGGTATAAAAACGATTGATCTCCTTGCGCGGCATGAGGGGTTTGATTGGGGCTCGGTTTTGAGGCAATGGGTCATCTTGCATAAATAGGCCTAAGGAGGCTATCCTACAGAAGGAGGATCCCCGATGG
Source organism: Treponema sp. (assembly GCA_031282065.1). Lineage (GTDB taxonomy): Bacteria > Spirochaetota > Spirochaetia > Treponematales > Breznakiellaceae > JAIRLU01. Next base: position 5,855 of record JAITEL010000111.1, on the reverse strand, counting down.
TGCACATCAAAACGTTTCTGTACTGCCTTATACTCCTAGCTCCCGGCCTCACGGGAGTGTTCCCCCAGGAACAAAGTGCGTTTCCCCTCAGCATAAGGGATGTTTTGGGACGATCCCTCAGTGTGCCTGCTGCTCCCCGGCGGGTGGTGAGTCTGAGCCCGGGAGTTACGGAAATCCTCTTTGCCATTGGCGCAGGGGACCAGGTTGTGGGGCTTACCGAGTATTGTAACTACCCTCCCGAGACCGCTTCCCGGACTAAAGTGGGGGGCTTCTCAGGGATCACCGTAAATATGGAGACCCTTGCCCGCTTAAAGCCCGATATGGTTATAATTTCCGCCTTTATGCACGGGAGGCTTATCGCCTTGTTGGAACGGCTTTCCATTCCCTTCTTTGCGGTAGAGCCTCAGAACTTTCAGGAAGTCTATGAAACCATAGCAGCCTTAGGGAGCCTTACCGGGCATGTTCGGGGATCTCAAGAGGTCATAGGACTCATGCAGGAAAAGATACGCCGGGTACAGGAACGCCGGGGAAACCGGCAGGCGCCTCTGGTGTTCTGGGAACTCTCTGATGAGCCGCTTATGAGCGCGGGGGGCAAGACCTTTATCAGCGAAGCTATCAGCCTGGGGGGCGGGAAGAACATTTTCGAGGATATAGACGAAGCATGGCCTCTGGTGAGCACCGAACAGGTGGTTCGCCGCAAGCCCGATTGGATCATCGCCGGGGATGATCACGGGAAGATCATAGAACCCCGCTCCCTTGCCAGGCGGCCCGGATGGGGGGTGATTCCTGCGGTGCGGCAGAATCATATCGCCCTGGTCAATGCGGATACTCTCTACCGCTACGGGCCGCGCCTTGCCGACGCGGTCGTGCGTATCGCGGATATACTCTATGAGTAGCCCTAACAGGAGCGCTCCGCTTCTTATCCTCCTTTCCCTGGCGCTGATTCCCGCTTTTTTGGGGGCTTTACTGAGCGATACTATGGGTTTCAATCCTGAAGCGCTTGTACAGGCCTGGCGGTTTTTCCGTACCGGTCAAGGGGATGAAACAGAAACCCTCATCCTGTTGGAGCTGCGCCTCCCGCGCATCATCCTGGCCCTGTCTGTGGGGGCATCCTTGGGGGTTTCCGGCGCAGCCTTTCAGGGGATCTTTCGCAATTCCCTGGCTGACCCCTATGTGATTGGCGCCTCCTCCGGGGCCGCCCTGGGGGCTGCCCTGGCCATCACCGCGGGTCTTTCCCTCGCCGGGCCTGTATCCCCGGTTGCCTTATGCGCGTTTTGCGGGGCCTTGGTAGCGGTGTTTCTGGCCTTTGTGATATCCCGCAGCGCGGGAAATCCGCCTCCTGCCGCAGCCCTGCTCCTTGCCGGCGTGAGCCTCAGTTCCCTGTTTTCCGCCCTCCTTTCCCTTATCCTGGTCTTGAAAGATCAGGCCCTCCATCAAGTGTATTACTGGCTTCTGGGGAGCCTTAACGGGGCTTCTTGGACCGAATTACCCGCGATTTTGCCGGTGATGTTCGCCGGCTGTCTTATGGTCTTCTTGACCCACGGTCAGTTGGATCTGTTACTGCAAGGAGAGGAAGTTGCCGAGAGTTTGGGGACGGATGTGCGAAAAACCAGGCTCTTCATTGCCCTGGGGGCTTCTCTCGCCGCGGCTGCCGCGGTTTCCGTTGCCGGGATCATCGGCTTTGTGGGCCTCATCGCTCCCCATGCCATGCGGATGATCACCGGACCTACGCATAAAAAGCTCCTTCCTGCTACGGCCCTTGCTGGGGCCCTTTTGGTGCTCCTATCGGATATCCTCGCCCGCAACCTCGCCGGGAGTATGGAAATCCCCATCGGTATCATCACGTCCCTAGGAGGAGCGCCCTTCTTCATCTATTTACTGGCCTATCGGGGCAGGCGTTTAGGACGCTTCTGATGAGGAAAGCTGCCTATCCCGCGCATGGGTCTAAAAGCCCCGGGGCCCGCCTGAAACTGGAAAACCTGAAGATAGGCTTTACGCATCAGGTGATACTGAGCGATATGAGCCTCTCGGTGGAGCCGGGGGAACTCCTTGCCCTGGCAGGCCCCAACGGTGGGGGAAAGACCACCCTGCTTAAAACCATAGGGGGCCTCTTGAAGCCCCTGGCAGGCCGGATTTTGCTTGACGGGAAGGATATACAGCATATGGGAAAAAAAGAGAAAGCGGGCAACATCAGTTTTCTCTTTCAAAGCGCCACTCCTGATTGGCCTTTTACGGTGCAGGAAGCAGTAGCCCAAGGACGCGCTCCTTACCGCGGCATCTTTGCGGCAGAGACCGCTTTGGACAAAGAGGCAACCACGCGGGCCCTTATGACTGCTGGGCTTTCAGGCTTTGAAGACCGTCGGGTAACCGAGCTTTCCGGGGGCGAATACCAACGGGTCCTTATTGCCCGGGCCATGGCGCAGGAAGCACGGCTGCTTCTTTTGGATGAACCGGCCAATAACCTGGATCCCAAGTATCAGTATATGGTGATGAACTTGGTCCGTTCCCTGATCCAAAGGGGTTTGTCTGCTTTAGTGAGCCTCCACGACCTCAGCCTGGCGGGTCTCTATGCCGACCGTATTGCCCTGGTTCATCAGGGAGGCATCGCAGCCCTGGGGAAACCGGAGGAGGTGCTTAGGGAAGGGATACTCGCGCAGGTCTTTGGTATTCCCCTGGTAGTTTCCCCCCATTCCCGGGATCCTCGTATACCGGCAGTGGCCTTTCCTTTGCCTGAATAAGCCTCTTCTACGCAAAAAGGCGATAGAGAAAATCTCTATCGCCTAGGAGGAGGAAAACAATGATACGTTATAGAACAATGCAAGATGGGTGTAGGGAAATTGCTTGAACTGAGCCTTCTGCAAGTCCCCTACACCAGTTACTCACGATTTAAATGCCTGATCCAAATCCGCTATAATGTCCTTAATGTGCTCGGTACCGATAGACAACCGTACCGTGTTCGGCTTGATTCCCTGTTCCAGCAGTTCCGCTTCACTGAGCTGTGAATGGGTAGTGCTAGCCGGGTGAATCACCAGGGACTTCACATCTGCCACATTGGCCAGGAGGGAGAAAATCTGGAGCCTATCAATAAATTCCTGGGCTTCCTTGGCCCCTCCTTGGATTTCAAAAGTGAAAATAGAACCTGCCCCATGGGGGAAGTATTTCTTGTACAGGGCATGGCTGGGATCCTCCGGCAGCGAGGGATGGTTGATCTTGAGGACCTTAGGCTGGGTCTTGAGGTACTCAATAACCTTGAGGGTATTCTCCACATGCCGTTCTACCCGGAGAGAAAGAGTTTCCACCCCTTGAAGCAAGAGGAAGGCATTGAAAGGAGAAATTGATGCGCCGGTATCCCGGAGCAGGATGGCCCGGATCCGCACGATAAAGGCTGCAGGCCCTGCGGCTTTGACAAAAGAGATACCATGGTAGCTGGGGCATGGCTCGGTAATTCCCGGGAACTTGCCGCTAGCCTCCCAGTCGAATTTGCCGCTATCCACAATGAGACCGCCGAGGGTGGTACCATGACCGCCGATAAATTTAGTGGCAGAATGGATGACAATGTCTGCCCCATACTCAATGGGCCGCAGTAGATAAGGGGTGGTAAAGGTAGCATCGACCACTAAAGGTATACGGTGATCATGGGCCAGTTTGGCTAGGGCTTCAATATCAATGATGTTGGAATTTGGATTCCCCAAAGTCTCGATGAAGATAGCCTTGGTTTTGGGCTGTATGGCCCGAGCAAAGCTATCCTTTTCTTCAGGGTCTACAAAGGTGGTGGTAATGCCGTATAGGGGTAGGGTATGGGCTAACAGGTTATAGGTACCCCCATAGATGGTTTTAGCCGAGACTATATGATCCCCTGCCTGAGCGAGGTTGAGGAAGCTATAGGTAACTGCCGCAGCCCCTGATGCCAAGGCTAGACCGGCAACGCCCCCTTCCAGAGCGGCGATGCGTTTTTCCAGCACATCTTGCGTTGAATTGGTAAGCCGGTTATAGATGTTACCTGGGTCGGTAAGTCCAAAACGAGCTGCTGCATGAGCGGAATTATGAAACACATAGGATGTGGTCTGATAAATCGGTACTGCCCGAGCATCGCTTACGGGATCCGGCTCTTCCTGGCCTATATGTACCTGTTTAGTTTCAAAAGCCCATTGATCGATATTGGTTTTAGGTGCCATAGTATTCTCCTTAATATGAAAGTATATACTCAGTAAACTTCCTTCACCACATATATTCCAGTATATACAACTATATTATTAATATTATAGTTATACTAAGAATAATACTATAATAATAAAAAAAGGTCAAGTGGAAATTTTTTTTTAGGTATACCTAGCTACCGTTTATATACATCTTTGGCGAGCACTAAGCTTTGGAATATATCGGGGAAACGTGTCAGGCCCTCGTGAAGGGTAATCTCCCCAGGTGGGCGCCGGTATCCTTTTCAGCCCCAAGCCGCCATATTATCCAGCTTGCCCACCCTCAGTTGTGGGATGGTCACGGGGTTTGTTGCTGTTCCCTCTTCCCTTCAAACCTGAGCAACAAATCTTCTCTATATGCTATCTGCTCCTCAGAAAACACCAGCGTGGTCTCGTTCGGTCTTCCCCCAGGGCATCGGCGTTTACTCTGAGAACAAAGCCCCGTACAGGTAATCCGAATCCAGAGCGGCATGCATCATGTGGCCTGTGAGCTCACCCGTCTCTTTCCCCGTTTCCCTCAGAAACGCCCGATGGTCTTTAATCCTTCCCATGCTTCCTGGTGCTCCAGCCACTCAAGTTCACGTACCCTTCTGATTTCCTGCTTCTCAACCTGCCCGTGCTCTTTCTCTTCCTCTACCTGCCATATGTCATGAGGCAGTTCCTCTATCTCCCCACCCTCCATCTCTTCAAAGTAGTGGACCTACCCCCATTAGGTAAACACAAAGATATGCGAATAATACCAACGAAGAGGAGATGATGATGAGCAAGAAAGACAAAGAGCGGCGGGTATACCCGAAGGGATGCAAAGCCGAAGGCAGGAACACAGGCACAGAAGCACCAGCAGCCGGTAAGCCCGGGAGCATCGGATGGAGGGAATCGCGAAAAGTGCTTGTACCGGTGGATACCGCAGGACCGGGGAATGGCAGGGACGGACTTGCCCCTTTTCCCGGAGGAGGAACCGGCCCGCTTGCGGAAGGAAGGCACGGAGCTAAGGACTATTATGAAAGAAACAATAAAGACAAGACAATATGAATACACCGGCGTGGCCTTACCTAAGCCTAAGCCACTAAAGCAAGAAGTGCGGTTAATTGCGGCGGGTATGGAAACGCCTATTGGGAGGGCGACCATGCGGCTCATTGAGCTTGGCATAAAGGAATATAAGCGCCAGATATCTTGCTTGTATCCCTCCCGACGCGCTCCGCGTCTATCCGTAACCTGGAAAATAGCAGCTCATCCTTGTCTTACCTTCTCCCTAGCCCCCTCAACCCCCTTTAACCTCAGGAACATCCGCTCCACCTCGTTCCTCTCCTTTTACCGTTCCTGAGCATAGTCCCCTGGCTCCTTCCGGTTCTTTTTCGCAGGTACTACCTAGCAGGCGGTTCCGCCTAGCAACCGCAGGCGATTCCTCCTAGCAACCATAAGCGGTTCCTCTTAGCAACTATAGGCGCTTCCTCCTAGTAACCGCAGATGATTCCAGCTAGCAACCACAAGCGGTTCCTCCTAGCAACCACAGACGCTTCCTCCTAGCAACCATAGGCGGTTTCTCCTAGGGCGTGTTCACACGACGTAAAGTGATAACTGTGAGCGCCACATAAATAACCGCAGTGAACATGATGTCAAGTTTGTCATAACGGGTACAAACCCGGCGGTATCCCTTTA
>JAITEL010000083.1 GCA_031282065.1 Treponema sp. | reverse complement strand
TGTTCGATAATGCCTTTAAGTATTCTGTATTCCCAATTTCTCAAGTTTTCCACATCCCGTATTAAGATGCCGATTTTCAGTTTGCCTTCCATTGCCATAACCTTCCGAAACATTCTTTGCGGTGGTTCCTGCAACCAACGGTCGCTCTTACAAGGAACACTTTCCGCGTTGTACGCTATTCATGGGCGTACCCCATATCCGTCTTGTGTACTAACGCTCCATAGACGCATCCTTTTCCATGCCGTATATGCAGCAGTGAATGTAACGGGGAAATAAAAAAAGCCGGCGTGTTCCACTATGGAGACACGCCGGCTTTTTTAAAAGACGGGAAAAGATGTAAAAAAAGTGTAAATTTAAGCTGTCAGGGGCTTGACAAAGACTACGAGCGGCCCATACTTGCTTGCTTGCTTGCTTGCTTGCTTGCTTGCTTGCTTGCTTGCTTGCTTGCTTGCTTGCTTGCTTGCTTGCTTGCTTGCTTGCTTGCTTGGACGAGGTCTGCCCTAAAAATAGGCTTGTAGCGGCGCGTAACCCTCTATCACTCATAGATGGTGTATGTATACCACAAAGCGAAAGGACATGCAAGGAGTACAGGGGAACTTAAAACAAACCCAAGACGCGTAGGACCGATATGATGCCAAACATGGTAAGCATGGACAGGACCGTGGAAAGATACACCGTCTGGGCGGCGAATGCCGGATCCATCTGGTAGTTGCGGGCCATCACCAGATTAGTAACCGCACAAGGAGCCCCGAAAACCACCATCAGAGCCCCAAGCTCTGGCCCCCGAAAGCCCAGCCCAATGATGAGGGGCAGCATGATCCCCGGAACAATCACTAAACGCAGCATACAGGCCTTAAAGACCGGGACTATGTGGTGGGCTAATGTTCTGAGATCAATCTGCGCCCCCAGGAGGACCAGCGAAATAGGGGTCCCCGTAAGGGCTACGGATCGGATACCATTGCTCAGGAACAGCGGCAGGTCTATATGGCATACAGAAAGGACTATCCCCAGCACTGAACCGATAATGAGGGGGTTCTTCCCAATATCAAGGACCGTACGTTTAAGCGCTCCATCAAGAGGGGAGGCCTCCTCGGGGCTCAAGAGCAGGTGGCTATGATAGACCATAGCAATCACCGTGAAGAGATTAAACAGGATAATCGTAACCGGTACCAGCATGGCCGCAGCCTTGGTGCCGGATTCGCCGAAAAGATTTACCGCTAGGGGTAAGGCATAGATGATGTTGTTTGAACGGAATGCACTCACGATGAAGATACAGCGGCGGGCAGGCTCTTTGATCGTAGCGGTGAAGATGATCCAGGCGAGGGACGCGGTAAGGAAGATACTTCCCGCAGTGAAAAGCAAGAGCTTCAGGTTAAATTCCGCATAATAATCAATAGACAAGGTGCTGTTGAATATATGCAGGGAAAGGAGGTACCGAAAGCACAGCTTGTTCAGAACCCCTATATCCCTTTCGTTAATATCCTTACGCCAGGCAATAAGCCAGCCTAAGGCCACGGCAAATAACACGGGGGCTATGGCGTTAAAACTAAAGCCTAATACCTCCATAGCTCATTCCGTGCTTGGGCTTGGTGTACGTCCCTGGAGGTATGCCTCCAGTATGGTCTTCTCACGATCAGGGAAGGAGAGGAATTCCAGGATAAGCACCCGGCCAGGATGGATAAGCTTACAGACCGGGGAAAGCACCGACTCTCCAGCCCGGAGGGAACAGTCGGGTAGCTCCTTGTTCATGCCTAGGTCTTTCATTGAAACCATACAATCGGGATAAAAGGAAATACCCGCCACTGAAATGCAGGTAACCCTCCCGGTGATGAGCAGCTTATTCATAGGATGGAAAAGGACAAACCCAAAGCGGTTCCATGCATCCTCAAAGTACCGGCGTACCCGGTACTGCTCCTGGATCGGAATGCTTCCCCGTAAGAGGTCTTGCAGCCGCTTAATGTCTCTAGGGTCATCCAGGGTTTCCATAACCAGGCCGTTCACGCCCAGATAAAAGGCCTTTGCCGCTGCCTCCAAGGGAAACTGCATGCCCTTAAGGATGATAATAGGGCAGTCCTCCTTGGTCCGTTCGCTTCTTACGAATCGTGACAGGGCCTTCCAATGCCAGGGAAAATCCCGGGCACTGATGATGATCCCCTGGGGATCCACTGCATCCAGGTTGTCCATGCTTTTCAGTATGTACCGGTAACGGATGAGATCGAAGCCCATCGCCGTAGCATAGTAAGAAACCCGATCAAAGGTATCATCAGAACCTATGACCAGCAATAGCTTCATCCAAGCTCCTGGCTATTCAGTTCCTAAATTAATAACCGAATAATCCACCACGGTCCATATATCGTATATACGGCGTACATAATAGGTGTACCGCTTCCTCTCGGTAATATTGGGGCCTATCTTAAACTTCTCCAAGACCACTACGGTGCCTTCCATTTCATTGTAGTTGGTCCGCTCAACCTGGAATTCCGTGGGGATGCTCGCAATATCTCCGTCCACTACCAATCGCTGCAAGTCCTCCCGGTAACGGGCTATCATCTGCCTTCGGCCTTCTTCGGATTCTGTAAGCCATTGCCGCTGCCGTACTCCATCCCGGGTAATCATGGCTTCCAGGTCCAGGTAGAGAAAGAACTTTTCCCATTGGGACTTTTGCCGGGCACTTAACAGGTATTTGATCACCTCATCAGGAGGCAGTTTCTCCCGCACCAGGACCGCATTGGTCTCCACATCCATTTCCAGGGGTATCCCGTCAGGACCTATGAGTGAAGGGGACCGCAGGCTCAAGGAAAGCCGGTTTGATTCCAGGGGACGGACCGAGCTGCCTGCTGCCGCGGTCCGGTACAATTCAGGGTACATCCGGGCCTGCACGATGAAAGAACCGCTTTGCTGCAAATCCGCATAGTCTCTGAGATTTTCCACAAATGAGAAGGATTCCCCGCTTGCGATGGATACTTCCCGGAAATACACCTGTTGGCTTTGGCTCCGTTTACGCAGTAAAAAAGGCGCCGGGTCTACCGGTCGGTTTGTCAGAGTCCTCACGTCAAAATCCATGGAGAAGACCCGTTCATCCGCCAATTTAAACCGGAAGGAGGAAGGGCTATCATTGGTGATGGTTACCTGTATATAGATGGGCTCGATCCTCCCGGAAGGGTCTGAAGAACCATATACATAATAGATCCGCTTATCAAAATACCGTATGCTCAACCCAATGTCGGCAGCAGCCACAGAGAGGACCCCAAAAAAGAGAGCGGCCATAAAGATGATGGTATAGTGTTGTTTCACCGTGAGACTCCGTGATTCATAAAATATACTGCCCATGAGGGGTCAATATATACTATAGTAATCGGTATATTGTTATGAATACCTTATCCTTTCCTTCATTGCTGAATCAAGTTACTACTTCCCCCAGGATACGGCAGGTGCTGAGTGCGTTTAAGCAGGGACAGTTCCCGCTGGAAATTGAGGATGTGGAAGGATCCCTTACGGCTCTGCTCCTTTCCCTGCTTGCTGAAACCCATACCGATCCCTTTTTGGTCGTGGTTCCCACTGAAACCGATGCCACCCTTCTGGCCGCGGACCTCCACACCCTTAAAACCCCTGCCCTGGTCTTTCCCTGGTGGGGGACCTTGCCCTACCAGGCGCTTTCTTCCCGTTCCGGGGTCTTGGCGGAGCGGACCAAAGTCCTCAGTCTCTTGGCAGCCGGAGCAGAGGCTCTTGAACCGTACCGTATGGTCATTGCCTCTCAGCGGGCCTTCCTCAGCCCGGTTCCCACGCCCCAGTACATGAGCAGTTTCCTCATCCCCCTGAAACCGGGGGATAGCCTTGACACCATGGCGCTTGCGGCATGTTTGGTGAGCTACGGCTATACCCGGGTTCCCAAAGTCCAGATTCAGGGTGAATTCGCCCTTCGCGGGGAGGTCGTGGATATCCTCATGGGGGGAGATGAGAGTGCCTACCGTATCCTATGCAACATTACCACGATAGAATCCATAAAACGCTTCGATCCCCTCACCCAAACCAGCCACGAGCGCGTTTCCCAGGTCTTGCTTCGTCTTTTTACGGCTCCCTCTTTTCAGGTGATGGACCGGGAAGGACAGGCGAAAAATGCGGCCCTTGCACCGGGAACGCCCTCCCTCGAAACCCAAAAGCCTATACCGGGCAATATAGGCATGTATTTTGAGGGGAAGGCCCTTTGTTTTGTTGACCGGGAACGATTGGAGAATGCCCAAGAGTCGCTGGAACGGGAATGTAGGAACCTCTATGCCAAGGCTTGCCGGGAACGGGAGCTTCCTAAGCCGGAGGAGATCCTCCTTAATTTTCAGGAACTCCTGAAGAGGAACCCCCGGCGTTTCTCTTTTATGAGTATAAAAGGCGGAGGGGAAGTCGGGGCCCTGCGGCTTTCCTTAGGCGGGGAACCGCCGCGGAGCTTTTTCGGGAATATCAATTATTTAAAGGAAGAATTTGCCGCCCTGACAAAGGGGGGCTGGGAGATCCTGGTGGCAGCGGAGTCGGATATGCAGGCAAAGCGCATCGGTGAACTCTTAAAAGACGTTGGGGCGAAGTCTAAAGATGTTGGGGTGGTTTTACCTGAAAAAGAAGCCTCCGGGGTTTCGGTGCTGTTCCTGCCGCTTTCCGCGGGCTTTGCCTTACCGGATAGTAAGCTCATGGTGGTTCAGGAAAACGAGATCTTCGGCAGACGGCGGCGTCCTGCCCGTTTATTGAAAACCGTAAGCAGCAGGGTCATCGACACCTTTGTGGAGCTCAACCCCGGAGACTTCGTGGTGCATGTGAACTACGGTATCGGCCTCTTTAAGGGGATAGAGCGGATCCGGGCCCTTGGGCATGAGCGGGACTATATTAAACTGGAATATGCCGGGGAGGAGTTCGTCTTTGTGCCCATTGAGCAGGTGAACCTGGTGCAGCGGTATATTGGGAACGAGGGAAGCCCCCCGCGGCTGGACAAGCTGGGTTCCAAATCCTGGGAAAACCGGAAGGGCCGGGTGAAGCAATCCGTGGAAGACATAGCCCAGAAACTGGTTGACCTCTATTCCAAACGCAAAGCGGCCCAGGGCTTTGCCTTCCCCGAAGATTCAGAATGGCAGCCCCTGTTCGAGGCGGCCTTTCCCTTTGAGGAAACCGAGGATCAGCTTCGCTGTGTGGAGGAGATCAAAGCGGACATGGAAAGCCCTTACCCTATGGATAGACTGGTTTGCGGGGATGTGGGCTACGGCAAGACCGAGGTGGCGGTGCGGGCCTGTTTCAAAGCCATCATGGGGGGAAAGCAGGTGGCCTTTCTGGCGCCCACCACCATCCTGGCGGAACAGCACTTTGAGAACTTCCAGGAACGCTTCTCCCAATTTCCCGTACGCCTTGCCATGCTTTCGCGTCTGGTGGAACGGGGTATGGTGAAAAAGACCCTGCAAGAGATCAAGGCAGGATCCATTGACCTCGTTGTGGGAACCCACCGGCTCATCCAGAAGGATGTGATCTTCAAGAACCTGGGCCTTTTGGTCATTGATGAGGAGCAGCGTTTCGGGGTGAAGGACAAGGAACGCCTCAAGGAACTGAAAACCAACGTGGACTGCCTCATCCTCAGCGCCACGCCCATTCCCCGGACCTTGCACATGAGCCTGCTCAAGATTCGGGACATGAGCCTCCTTGCTACGCCGCCTCAGAACCGGCATCCCATTGAAACGGTTATCGAAGAGTACAATGAAGAACGGCTGAGAGAGGCCATACGGCGGGAAGTGGCGCGGGGAGGCCAGGTCTTTTTTCTGCATAACCGCATCGAAAGCCTTGAGGATACCCGGCGCGGGATAGAGCGCCTGGTACCGGAGATGCTGGTGGACACTGCCCACGGCCAGATGAACCCTCAAGACCTAGAAGATGTGATGCACCGCTTTATCCACGGGGGCTTTCATGTACTGGTATCCACCACGATTATTGAAAACGGCATAGATATTCCCAATGTGAACACCATCATCATTGACCGGGCAGACATATACGGGGTTTCCCAGTTGTACCAGCTTCGGGGACGGGTGGGCCGTTCCGACCGGGTTGCCTATGCGTATCTCTTCTATCCACGGGATCGATCCTTGTTGGAGGTGGCCATGAAACGGCTTCAGGTGATCTCTGATTTTACGGAGCTCGGTTCAGGGTTTAAGATAGCCATGAAGGACATGGAGATCCGGGGCGCGGGGAACCTTCTGGGACGGGAACAGTCCGGGGACATCTACTCGGTAGGCTTTGACCTGTATATGCGGCTCTTGGATGATGCGGTGAAACGCCTGGAAGATGCCCGGTACGAGGCGGAAATCGAGCCTCTTTTGGAACTGGAATATTCCGGGTTTATCCCTGATACCTATATTGATGCCCCCCAGGAAAAAATGGAGGTCTACAAGAAGATCGCCGCGGTCCGGGAGAAGGACGAACTGGAGCAGGTCTATACAGAGCTCCTCGATCGTTTTGGCCCCTTGCCTGAAGAGGTGGCATCCCTGCTTGCCCTCGCGGAGATCCGCATTATCTGCCGGGAGATAGGGGTGCTTTCTCTCAAGGAGCGGGGCGGGCTGGTCCAGGTATGCTTTGGGAAGGTTTCCCGGGTGAATGTGGACCGTCTGCTTAGGCTTATGAAGGAGAGTAACGGACGGGTGAAGCTCGATCCCAAGCTGCCCCATGTCCTGTTACTGGCCACTGGAAGCATCGGACTTAAAGAGAAGAGCGAATTCATCCGGGAAAAGCTCTCCCTGCTGTAGTGGTCCATTAAGATTTACCTTGAGGTGGAGCCGTATATGCTTAGGGCTGCCCTTCCGGGGGCAGTACCGGTATGCAGCTTATCCCGGCTGGCCCGTCCCGCCGCAGCCGGACAGCTACGTTGTAGAGCCTTTTGATAAGCTCCTCGGTGAGAACCTGGGAGGGAGGCCCGGCAGCGGCGATACTGCGGTTGTGGAGGGCCAGCACCCGGTCGGCAAAAAGAAAGGCCTGTTCCGGGTTGTGGGTGCTTATGATGATGCTGTAGCCCTGACGGCTCAGGGCCTTGACCTGGAGCAGTACCCGAATCTGGTTGCCGTAATCCAGGTTGGCCGTGGGCTCGTCCATGACCAAGAGCTTTGCCTGCTGGGCCAGGGCCCGGGCAATCAGGACCAACTGCTGCTCCCCGCCGCTGAGGCGGATAAAGTCCCGTCTCCCAAAATCCCCGATCCCCAGCCGTTCCAGGGCCTCCTGAGCGTTCTGCTTCTGCCGGGAGTTTGGGCTTGCCCAGTCCCTGCCCTGGGCAGCGGTGCCCATGAGGACCATATCCATGACCGAATAATTAAACGAAGGGTAATGGGTTTGGGGCACGTATGCGATGGTCTGTGCCATGAGCCGGGGGCTTTTGTGCCGGATGTTCCCTCCTTCAAGCAGCACCATGCCCGAATACCCCTTCTCAAGGCCCAGGATGCAGCGAAACAGGGTACTCTTCCCCACGCCATTGGGGCCCAGGAGCCCTAAGAGTTCCCCTGCCGTAAGCGTAAAGGCTATGTCCCGGAGGATCACCCGCTCCCCATAGGCAAAGCCCATGCCTTGGGCCTCAAGGAGCGCAGCGCCGGAAGCAGGCGAGGGGGTGTTCACCAGGCTTCCTTGCGGGTAATGAGCCAGAGGAAGAAGGGCGCGCCTACCAGGGAGGTGAGGATGCCCAGGGGTATCTCCGTGGCGAAGAGGTTGCGGGAGACATTGTCGATTACCAGGAGAAAGAGGGCCCCGAAGAGCATGGAAACGGGCATGAGTTCCTGGTAGTTGTTCCCCACCATGCGCCGGGTCAAATGGGGGATCACCAGCCCGGCCCAGCCTATGATGCCGCTCACCGAGACCGCAGCAGCGGTGATGAGGGTTGAACAGACAATAACCAGGGCCCGGGTTCCCCGGACGTTCACCCCCATGGATTGGGCCTCTTCTTCGCTCAGGGTGAGGAGGTTGATCCGCCAGCGGAAGATAAAGAGGGGGACCAGCCCCGCGGTCATGGGGATGATCACAAAGGAGACGTCTGAGGGCTTGGTCTTTGCCAGCGAACCCATGAGCCAATACACGATCTCCGGCAGCACATTGTTGGGGTCTGCCACGAGTTTCATAAAGGAATTGGCCGCGCTGTGAAGGGAAGAGATCATGAGCCCTGCCAGGATGAGGCCTATGATCTTCTTGCCCCGGGCCCTGTCCCCGATGAACATGACCAGGGTAATGGTGATGAGGCTGGCGCAGAAGGCAAAGGCGGTAACCAGGTAAGCCGGCAGCCGCAGGAGTATAGCCAGAGTGGCCCCGGTGGCGGCGCCGCTGGAAGCCCCCAGGATATCCGGCGCTGCCAGGGGATTCTGAAACACCCCTTGATAGCTTGCCCCGGCAGCCGCGAGGGAGGTTCCCACGAGGCAGGCCAGGATGATCCGGGGGGCGCGTACGTTAAAGAAGACCGCCTCCATCCGAGGGGAGGCAAAGGGACGTCCCCAGAGCCGGGCTATGAGGGCCTCCAGGGGAATGGGGTAACGGCCCAGGGAAAGGGACAGGAGAAGGGCCGCAGCCAAAAGGACGCCCACTATGAGGAGGGTCCCGGGAAAGGTCCGGGGTGCCCGCTGCGGGGTTTTCTCCGACATACTAGCGGGGGGCTGAGAGGCTGCGGGCGGTGAGCCGGTCAAAGCGCTCGCGGGAAAGCTCGTAGCTGTAGAAAAGGCGGTAATACGTTGCGGTTTCCCTGTACAGGTCGTAGGCGGCGTATTCCGGGTAGAGGATGGTACCCAGCCAGAGCATGCCCAGGTAGCGGTTAATCGAAGGAGGGCCGCCCATCCAGTTATAAGGCCCCAGGGGGACCTCGTAATAGGCGCGGTTTTGGACAGCCCGAAGCTGTCCCCAGGTAGGATCTTGGGCAACAGAGTCGTATACACTGCCGGGGCCGAAGAGAATCACCTCAGGGTCCCACAGGAGGAGCTGCTCAAGGTTCGTCTCGTTACCGCTTCCTCTGGAGGCGGGGTTATCCACCACCGCCCGGTTATCGGCCATCCAGTCGAGGACTTCCGTATGAAAGGTACCTTTGGCAAGCACATTGAGCCCCGCCTTTCCCAGGCAGTAGATCACGGATTTCTTGTCTGCCTGCCGGACTATCTCCTCGGCAGAGCTCAGGGTTTTTTCGCAGAACCGGGCCAGGGCCTCTCCCTGATCTTCCCGGTCAAGGAGTTTCCCCAGGGTACGGAATGCCTGGGGGGTGGTCTGCAGGGAAGCGGTGATATGAATAGTAGGGATACCCACGGATGCGGCAATAGCATCCATGTCCTGGGCGATGGTGTCTTTGGGTTCTCCTATGTCAATAACCACATCCGGCCCGATGCGGGCTATCTCTTCGGGGTTGAGGTTCGCCGCACCGTAAAACTGCCCCACTACGGGAAGATCCGCAAAATACGGAGGGACGAATTCCGCTTCATCCCTGCCATAGGCAGAGGAAACCGCACAGATCTTATCAGGGGCTATAGCCAGGAGAAACATCTGGGCCAGGGAGCCTGAGGGGACTATCCGGCTGATAGTCTGGGGCAGTTCCACCTGTCTTCCGGCGGAATCGGTAAAAAGACGGGTTTCCCCTGGTGGCTGCGCCGGGGCTTCCTTTCTGGGGCCGGCATGGATCGTGAAAGAAACGAATAGAAACAGCACAATACGGACAAACAAACGACGATACTTCATAAAATCTCCAAACGAAACATACTAGAAGATAAAACCGTTCCCCGCCTCCGTCAACCCCCCGCCGGGGGTGGCGGGGCAAACTCATTTACCTCTTTTTGAGGGAAGGCTAGAATAGTATCTGTCCCAATGGGAGGGATAGATATGGAAATAGACGCGCGAAGCATCGAAAAACTGGAAAAGAGCTTTGAAAGGATGCAAGACCGGAGACGGCAATCGGGGAATTTGAGACATAAACTGCTGGATATGCTGGTGATAGCCTTCACGAGCTTGTTGTGCGGACTGAAAGACTACGAAGACATGG
>JAITEL010000058.1 GCA_031282065.1 Treponema sp. | reverse complement strand
CGGGAGCTTTCGGGGGGCCAGAAACAGCGGGTCGCCATTGCCCGGGCCCTGGCGGCCAACCCGGAAGTGCTTTTCTGCGACGAAGCTACCAGCGCCCTGGACCCCCAGACCACCCGGTCTATTCTTTCCCTTATCCGGCTTCTCCATGACAAGCTTAACATCACGGTGGTCCTCATAACCCACCAGATGGAGGTTATCCGGGCGGTTTGTGATACCGTGGCGGTGCTGGATGCGGGCTGCCTGGTAGAACAGGGATCGGTGCAGTCGGTACTCAATTCCCCTGAAACCGACGCTGCCAAGGCTTTGGTACATGCTTAGTGCATCGTTTAAAGCCCTCCTGGGTATGCTCCCGGGAGCAACCATTGAGACCCTCTACATGACCTTCATGTCCGCGTTTTTTGCCGGGGTGCTGGGTTTTCCCCTGGGGACCCTGCTTTTTAGTACCTCCCCTTCCGGGCTCTATCCCCGGCGGATTTTCTACCATGTCCTTTCCCGCATGGTCAACCTGTTCCGGTCCCTGCCCTTCATCATTTTGATGATCCTCCTCATACCCCTGTCCCGGCTTATCATCAGAACCAGCATAGGGCCTACCGCGGTGATCATCCCCTTATCCATAGCAGCCGCGCCCTTTGTCGCGCGGATCGTGGAGTCCGCCCTTTCGGAGGTTGATATCGGGGTATTGACCGCGGCCCGGGCCATGGGTTCAAGCAATTTCCAGATTATCCGCAAGGTCCTCATCCCCGAAGCCCTGCCGGCCCTGATTTCGGGTTTGGCTTTGACCATCATCAACCTGATAGGCTATTCCGCCATGGCCGGGGCCATAGGCGGCGGCGGTCTGGGGGACTTGGCCATACGCTACGGCTATTACCGGTTCCGTATGGATGTAACCATCGCCGCGGTCATCGTCATTCTTGTGCTGGTGGAAGCCGTGCAATGGGCAGGGACTGCCCTAAGCCGCGCGCTCCTGTCCCGTCGCTGATGGCGTGCAGGTTTCAGGGCAGGGGGAAACCGGGGCATACGCGCGCCTAAAAAGAAAAAGGAACGGCCTTACTGCTGCTCAAACGGCAGGGGACGTACTTTAATACAGAAGGAGTTTTTTATGAAGAAAGCCATCGTGAGGGTGCTCAGTCTTGGCGCCTTAGCAGCGGTCCTGAATCTGGGGGTCTATGGGTCTCCCAAGCAGGAGCAGGGCAAACCCGCATCGGTCTTGACCGTAGGGGCGACCCCGGTTCCCCATGGGGAACTGCTCAACCTGGTCAAGGAGGATCTTGCCTCTCAGGGTATTGAGCTTAAGGTCGTGGAATTCACCGATTACGTGAGCCCGAATTCCGCCCTTATCGCGGGGGATCTGGATGCCAATTACTTCCAGCACATCCCCTATCTGGGGTCCAACCCCGAATGGGCTGAGAAGCTCAGCTCTGCTTTTGGGGTCCATGTGGAACCCTTGGGGCTGTATGCGGCATCCCTGGAGGATGCCGGGGATTTGCCTGAGGGAGCGCGTATTGCCATCCCCAATGATCCCACCAATGGAGGCCGGGCCCTGCTGCTGCTCCAGTCTAAGGGGCTCATCACCCTGCGGGCCGGCGCAGGGCTGAGCGCAAGCCCCCAGGATATTGCGGATAATCCCAAGCACTTCCGTTTCCAGGAACTGGAAGCCGCCCAGCTTCCCCGGTCCCTGGGGGATGTGGATGCCGCGGTTATCAATGGGAACTATGCCCTGGAAGCCGGGCTTAACCCGGTGGATGATGCCCTCATCCTGGAAGGGGCAGACTCTCCCTACGTTAATATCGTGGTGGTGAGAAAGGGGAATGAAAAGGACCCCCGCATAGAAGCCCTGTCCAGGGCGCTGCGTTCTGTAAAGGTTAAGGAGTATATCAACGAAACCTGGAACGGCAGTGTGATTGCGATTTTCTAGGACGGCCTCAGCACACAAAAAAGGGCGGTAAGACCGCCCTTTTTTTGCCCTTACGGAATAACCGCTTCCGTGATTTCTCCAAAAGAACCCTTCTCCCCTTCACGCTGAATCTCCCAGCGCCCGCACATATACACCCGCTTGCCCCGCTCATGCTCGGCAAAGCGTAATACGCAGGGCGAAGCGGTGTCAAAGGCCGATTGGGTGAGTTCCCCCTCAATGTCCGAGGGGAAATGCTCAAGAAGGGCCCACTTGATTTCTATGCCGTGCACCTGGGCCGGTTTCCCCCGCCCGCCGCTCTCGCTGTCGTGGTAATAGATGGGAATTTCCCTGGGGTTTTTAAGGCGGATAGTCAGGACCGGCACGGATTGTGGCGGCTGTACCGGGCTTCTGCTCTGCTTATACACGGGCAGGCCCATGCGCTCCCGGTCCTCGTCGGTAACCTTGGGGTTGTAGAGCAGGTAGGCCTTGCAATACGCCCGGACCGCCTTCTTCAGGGCGTCCCGGCTCTCGTTTTTGTTGGAAACATCCACTTTCCCCCGGTTGGGGTCTTGGGCCGCCTCGAATTTGGCCTGGTAGTCGCTTAAAAGGCTCTCCAGCAGGCTTTGGGGGCCGGGAACCTCCCAGCGGGCAAAATGGAGGAGGACATAGGCGTAGAGGACCTTGACGAATTCCAGAAACGCCTTGTCCCCACGGGGGATGTAGTCGGTGTTATTAGCCATAGCATACTCCTTGGCAGGGTAGATGATGGTTTGATCATAGACAACCCGGGTCCGCTTGTCAATAATCAGACTCTGGTCGTCCATAACCCAGGTTTAGTCGTCTATAACCAAAGTCAGGTCGTCTATAACCCAGCCCTGGTCGTCCATACTCAAGGTTTGGTCGTCCATAACCCAGGTCCGGTCGTCCATACTCAAGCCCTGGTCGTCCATAACCAGACTCCGGGTGTATCCTTGTAACGATACATCCTCATCATATTTCTTCCGTACATTCCCGCCTGCTTCTGTTCCCTGTCTATCCGGTATTCATCAGCACCAGGCGCTTAAAAAACAGAAGGGGCTCTCCCCGGTACGCATACCGGGAGAGCCCCTCACAAACAGCCCTCCATAAGCCCGGAAGAGGCTTGTATCTCCCGGAGTACCGGGGCCTTACCCGAATACCATGTTGGGTATCCAGAGCACCAGATCCGGGAGAAATACCAGAATCGCCAGTTCCAGGATCACCGCAGCCAGGAAGGGCAGGCTCGCCTTGGTGTAGTCCTCCACCGGACAATCAATGATGCCGCAGACCGTGTACAGGGCGGAGCCAATAGGCGGGGTCATTACCCCCAGGGTAACCACCGTGGCCATGAGCACCCCGAAATGGACCGGGTCTATGCCCACGCTCTTTACCATAGGCAGGAAAATCGGCGTTAAGAGAAGGAAGTTCACGTTGCTGTCCACGAACATGCCGGTAATGAACAGGAAGCCTATCATGATGAGTACCAGAAGCTGGGGGTTCTGGGTGATGCCGAAGATCAGATTGCTCAACACTACCGGCGCTTTTACCCAGGTGATGGCGTAACTGAAGGGCCCGGACATGGCGATGATCAGCATGATGGCGCCGTTGTCCTTCAGGGTGGTGATAAGGGCGTCCCGGAAATTCTCCCAGGTCAGTTCCTTGTAGACAAATCTCCCGATGAGGATAGCATAGACCACGGCGAAGGCCCCGGATTCCGAAGGGGTGAAGACCCCAAAGCGGATTCCCACGATGAGGATGATCGGGAACAAGAGCGCCCAGATGGACTCCTTGAGGTTGTCCAGCAGCCCGGTTACGCTGAGTTTCGGCGCATCGGGCCTGGGGGGATCGTATTTTTTTATTCGGGACGTGATGGAGGTGGTGGTCATCAAAAAGAGCATCATAAGGAGTCCGGGGATAAGCCCTGCGGCAAAGAGGCGGCCTATGGAAACCTCTCCCACAAAACCGAAGATGATAAGCCCCAGGCTTGGCGGAATAGTGGCGGTAATAAGCGCGGTAATGCAGTTCACCGCGCAAATATAGCCCTTGTTGTAGCCGATGCGCATCATCTCCGGGCCCAGTATGCGGGTTTCCATAGCGGCGTCCGCAGTGGCCGATCCCGATACCCCTCCCATGAGGGTGCTCATCACCACGCTGATCTGGGCGGTGCCCCCATACATGCGCTGCGTAAGGAGGCGGGCCAGGCTGAGGAGCCGGCCGGTGATCCCCGAGACGTTCATCAGATTCCCCGCGAAGATGAAGAAGGGCACCGCCAGAAAGGCGAAAGACTGGCTCTGGGAGACGATCATCTGGGTGGCAATCTGGAAGTTGAGATAGGGCACGGAAGAAAAATACGCGAAGCCCGCGATGCCGATCACAAAGGCTATGGGCATGCCCATTATAAGAAAAAGAACAAAACAAAGGATCAAGAAGGTCATTTCGTCGCTCCTTTTTCGTTAAAGTGTATAATGCAGCGCCGTATTTTAAGGATGGTCGAAAAGGCCATGGACAAGCCGGCTAGGACTATGCTCAGGGTAACCAGGGAATAGGGAATAGGTATGGACTGATAGGTCCGGATCCGTTCGGTGATCGCCAGCTGGATACCGAAAACGATGATGAGGAGCAGGGCACAAAAGACAATACCATAGAGTAAGATTTCTATAATCTTTTGCAGCCCCCGGGGGAGATTGCGGGTTACAAGGTCAACGCCCACCAGTTGACCGCTTCGCCAGGCAATGTCCGCGCCTAAGAAAGCCGTCCACGCGAGCAAAAACATCGCCAGATCAATGTTCCAGGACATGGAAATCCGAAAAAAACGCAGGATAGCGGACATAAACACAAAGGCCACCAGGAATAAAAATCCGACCCCGCAGATAAGCACTTCTGCCTTGCATAGGCTCCGATATAGATTTCTCATATAGTATTCTCTGTCTGAAAGAAAAATAGCCGGGGACAAGGCCCCGGCTTTGTAGGGATTAGAGACCCAATTCCTTAAATAAGCGGTCTTTGAGACCCGGGGAGAAGCCCAGATCGTTGTTGCTGTAGAGAGGAGCCAGGGCATCCTGGAATGGCTGCAGATCGACTTCGGCGACGGTAACGCCCTTGTCTTTCATCTGCTGATAGTAGCCGGCTTCTTCTGTAGCGATGATCCCGCTGTATTTCCGGGCAGCTTCCCGGATGGTGTCCAGGAACAGTTTCCGGTCCGCTTCCGGCATACTGTTGAGCAACTGGGTCGAACAGACAAAGGATGACTGGAGCATGTAGTGCTTGGTCAGGGCCAGGTATTTGGTAACCTCGTAGATGGCCGAACCATAGGCAGTGGCGACTTGGACCTCACAGCCGTCCAGGGTTTTCTGCTGAATGCCGGGGAGCACTTCGCCCCAAGAGATACCGATATTCGCAAAGTTCAGATACTTGGCCAGGGCATTACCGATGTTGTTACCGAAGCCGCGGATCCGTAAACCACTAAGGTCGGCCGGGCCGGCAACAGGGGTGGTGGTGTAGAAGCTGCGGAAGCCGTTGTACATATCCGCCACAAAGGAGATCCCCTGCGCCTCAAGCTGGGCCTGCCACTCCTTGAAGATGGCGGTATCGGGCAGTTTCTCCAAAGCCGACATATCCGTCAGCACATAGGGGGCCATCAGGATATTGAGGTCCGGAATGTTGAACTGGCTTGCCAGCCTGCCGGGGTCGGAAGGCACCACCAGGGGGATGCCGAGCTTCGCCTGGGTCACGAGGTTGTCCGTGTCGCCCGACAGAGCGCCGTTAACCTGCACGTCGGCGTTGAAGCGGCCTGAGGCGTTCAGCTTGTCCGCCACTTCCTGCATCATCCGGCTCTGGCCGGTAGTGGCCGCCTCGGTTCCAGCGAAGGTAACGATGATCTTCGTCCCCGCCGCCTGCCCGCCGCCTGACGCCTGACCGCCCTGCTGGCCGCCGGCAAATGCCAGACCCGCCGTGACAACCACAATCAAGGCTGTCAAAAAAATCCTCCGAATCATGTTCATAATTCCTCCAATTTGTTTTATTCCCGGACATTCTCCGAATGTCCAGAATTACCGATTATAAGTGTTTGCCAAGTCAGGAATTAACCATTTCCTTGCCTGACCTGGCAAACCAAGAGTCGTATAGCGTGGCGCTCCCCAAAGGACGCCACACAAGTATCCTATCATACATGTATACAAGCGTCAAACAAAAAATGATAATTTTTCACAACAAACCGCGTGCCCCGCAGCGGCTTTGGCCCGGATTTTCTGCCGAAGGCCTATCCTGTACTATCCCCCGGCTCTTTGCCTTTGCCACACCGGCAAACCGAGGCTGCAGGAAAAGTAGACAGAATAAAAAAGCTGTGCTATCCTAATGGCGATTATAGTGGGCAAAGCCCGGAAAAAAAACTCGTGCGACCGGATGAGGAAAAAGATTTAATAAGGAGGGAAACCATGAAAGACTTTATGGACCGCGATTTTCTGCTTTCCACAAAAACGGCGCAGGAGCTTTACCATGAGGCAGCGGCGGGGGAGCGGATATTCGACTACCACTGCCACCTTGTGCCGGAGGAGATAGCGGCAAACCGTCGTTTTTCCGATCTGTGTGAGCTTTGGCTGGGGGGGGATCATTATAAGTGGCGGGCATTACGGTCGAACGGGGTAGATGAGCGGCTGATTACCGGAAACGCCGACCCCTACGATAAATTTCTTGCCTGGGCGGAAACTATACCCCGGCTTATCGGAAATCCCCTGTACCATTGGACCCATCTGGAGCTTCAGCGCTATTTTGACATTGCCGATCCCCTGAACCGGGAGAGCGCCCCGGCAATATGGAAGGCGGCCAACGGGATAATCAAAGACGATCCGGCTTTTTCGGTGTACGGGATCTTCAAAAAATTCAAGGTCCACGGGGTGGGCACCACCGACGATCCGGCGGATACCCTGGAGTGGCACGAAAAAGCACAAAGCGCCGGGGAAACCGAAACCAAGGTTTTGCCCTCCTTCCGGCCTGATTCGGCGATCGCCATCCAGTCGCCCGGCTTTAAAGAATATATTGACCGGCTAGGGAAAGCAGCGGGAAGGACCATCGGCTCGCTGGACGATCTGCTCCAGGCGCTCCGTGACCGGCTCGATCTCTTTGACCGGCGGGGATGCCGTTCCGCGGATCACGGCCTTGATTACCCGCCCTTTGACACCGTCTGGGATGCCGGCGCGGCGAAGGCGGAGGGTTTTGGAAAAAACAAAGCGGGGGAAATCCTGGACAGGGTTCTTTCGGGCTCCCCGGTGGAAAAGCAGGATATTGATTTCTACAAGGCCTTTATCCTCTCTTTCCTGGGGGGCGAATACTGCAAACGCGGCTGGGTGATGCAACTCCACTTCGCCGCCTTGCGCAGTCCCAATTCCCGGATGCTGGCCGCCCTGGGGCCCAATACCGGGCACGACTCCTTAGGGGACGCGCGCCTGGCGGAAAAACTGGCCCGTTTCCTGGATATCCTTGATTGCCGGGAGAGGCTCCCAAAGACGATCCTGTACAGCCTCAACCCCAAGGACAACTATGTTTTGGGCGCCCTTATGGGAGCTTTCCAGGGGGGAAGCCCGGGCAAGATCCAGCTTGGCTCGGCCTGGTGGTTCAACGACCACCGGGACGGCATGGAGGAACAGATCAAAACACTGGGCAATCTGGGCCTCCTTTCGCGCTTTGTGGGAATGCTCACCGA
>JAITEL010000044.1 GCA_031282065.1 Treponema sp. | reverse complement strand
TCATGGAATAGAGTAGGGAGGGAGCGGCGCTGATGCTTTATCCGGCTTGGCTGGAAGATGAGCATTTGTGAAGCCCTGGGTCTTAAATACGGCTTAGCATTTTTACGGGTCAAGTTTAGAGCAGGGGACAGGGAAGGCCCCGGCAGCGGACCCCTCCTTAGCCCCGTAAGCCTCCCCTCGGCAAACCGGTATAGCTCCTTTGACGTGGCCATGTCAGCCCTCATGACACGGCCACGTCAGTACCCATGACACGGGCCACGTCAGCACCTTTGACACGGGCCACGTCAGCACCTTTGACGTGGCCACGTCAGACAGGGCCTTTGCCGGGGAATGGATCGCAATGACGGAGAGGAGCAGAGGGATGCATCAAGGCGGGGCTTACGCGGCGGCAGGCAGGGTGTACGCGGTTCTTCCTTTGCCTTCTCAGCGCTCCTTCCCCACCTTTTCCACCAGCTCTGCCAGCAGGGGCATGAGCTGCTTCTTGCGGGATACCACCGCTTTGAGCACATAGATCCCCTCTTCTCTCATGGGAAAGTTGATGCGGCGTATGAAGGGCTTTTTCCCGGTAACAAAGAGCAGGGAATCCAGCACCGTTACATCGGTTACCAGGAGCGCGGCAAAGAGGTGATCCTTCCCCGCTCTCAGCTGCTCCAGGGCCCCGGTAATCTCGTCCCGCCGGGCCACCAGGGCGCCGGGGTTGTCCGTCTCTATCTGGCTCACCGAGAAGCCCAGGCCCTGCTCGGTGTATTCCTTCATGTCCATCTTAATCAGCTCTTCCCCGGACAGGGCATTGACCTGGTTCGCCGCGCCCTGCATATCAAGGCCCAGGCTGCTAATGTCCAAGCCGGTAATGGAGGACAGGTACTCCGCGGCCTCTATGTCCGTCTCGGTGCTGGTGGCCGACTGCAGGACCAGGGTGTCCGAGATAATGCCGCACAGGAGTATCGAGGCAATCCCCTTCTCCAGGGGCACCTTCTGCTCCCGGTACAGGTTGGTGATGATGGTGCAGGTCGCTCCCACCACCCGGTTGATAAAGGTGATGGGATAGCGGGTGGAAAGGTTCCCCAGGCGGTGGTGGTCTATCACCTCCTGTATCTTGTAGTGCTCTATTCCCTCTATGGCCTGGCTGGGCTCATTGTGATCCACCATGATCACCTCCACATTCGGCTCCTTGATGAGGTCTCCCTCAAAAATCACCCCCCGTACGGTTCCCTCATCGTCGGCTACCGGTAAACACCGGGAGGGCATCCTGGTAAGGGTCTCCCGGAAGGTCCACACCGGATCGTTCAGCCTGATAAGGGGCACGCTGCGGTCCCCCAAGGCGCTGGTGGGCACCGAATAGATGATCAGCATGGCCGTGGAGGAGGTGTCAAAGGGGCTTATCAGCACGCTTACCCGGTTTTGCTCCGCCAGTTCGGTAAGTTCCCGGGAAAGGGTGTGTCCTGCCGAGAGGATGAGCGCCCGGACCCGCATCTCAATACAGCAGCGCTGTATATCCCAGCGATCCCCCACAATCACCAGGGCATTATCCACGCCCTCCGCTTCCAGGTGGCCCTTGAAATGGGCCGTATAGGAGGCCGCCACCACAATGGGGGATTTTCGTATCTGCTCACCGTTAAAGAGGGTAATGGGCTGGGCATGGATGGTTGCCGCCAGGTGATCCAGGCTCAGGGGAAAGGAGGATTTTTTGCGGGGATTGATATGATTGATGATATAGCGGCTAAAACTCTGGTAGTGGAGCATACTCCGGTATACCCCGTTCTGATCCACTATGGGCAGGACCTTGGCATCGTCCTTTTGCAAGAGCTCCATAGCCTCCCACACACTGGCATCCTCCTTGACCGTTACCGGTTCCCCGCATATATAGTGCTTTGCCTTGGGGATAAGGTCCGGCAGATACTCAGGCACACTTACGCCAAAGCGTTCAAAGATGTATTCGGTCTGGGGGTTTATTTTCCCTGCCCGGGCTGCCACCACCTGGGCTTGCCCCTGGAGCTGCTTGAGCCGGGCATAGGCAGCCGCGGAAACGACCGAATCCGTATCCGGGTTCCTGTGACCTATGACGTACACGGTTTTTTCACTCTTTTCTCTCGTTCTATGGTCTGTATGCGTATCCATAAACTATCCTTCTTGTCTTGCGTTATTCAGCGATCGTATCGGAACAAGGGTAGTTATACTATGGCTTCGCTCACGCTGCCTATAGCAGCACCGTTTCGTGCAGGCCCAGGTAAACGCTCAGGCGAACAGATGACTTTATCTTCAGGTGCTGCTTCAGCTGCCGGGTTTAAGCATAGACCCATTCGGTACGATTATGTATGAGGCAATGCGGGGGCTTGACAGGTTACGGTATTGCAGGCTAAGGTTTTTTCATTCTAGGGGGAGGTGCGGATTATGGGATGGCTACCTCCTCCTCACTATAGGTGGAGGCCATGACTACTGTAGAACTGGATGGATATATCCGAAAGATTCCTGATTTCCCCAAGAAAGGGGTGCTTTTTTACGATATTACCGGTATTTTGGTGGAGCCCAGGGCCTTCACCGGCTGTGTGGATGCCATAACCGCCCTGTATCAGGATAAGGGCATTGTTGCTGTGGCGGCGGTCGAAGCCCGGGGCTTCTTGTTTGCCGCTCCTTTCGCTATTCGTATGGGAATTCCCCTTATTTTAATCCGTAAACAGGGTAAACTCCCCGGTAAAACCCTGGCTAAGGCCTATGCGCTTGAATATGGCCAGGCAACGATTGAAATACACCCTGAAGATGTCCCTCAAGGGAAACCGATACTGCTCATGGACGACCTCATCGCCACCGGAGGCACCCTCAAGGCTGCCTGGGAACTCATAAGCGCAGCAGGCGGCCTTGTTCCGGAAATATTCGGTATTGTAGGCCTCCCCTTCTTCCACTACGATCAGGTTCTCGCTCCGGTTCCGGTACGGACCTTGATCACCTACCAATCTGAATAAACCGGCTCTGTAACGTGCGATGAACCTACCCGGTGATACTGAAGATTTTGATTTTGCCGTCATTGACAGCCGCCGGAGTGAACGGACGGGGTACCCGGAAGTGGTGTACTGTGCGGGGAAAACCCTGGAACAAGCAGCAGGTATCATTATCCGTATGCGGGAACAGGGAATCCCGGTCTTGGGCACTAAGGCGTATCCGGCCTTGGCCCAGCGGATAGCCCGGCGTTTCCCGGAAGCGGAATACGATGCCCTTGGCCGAACCTTAACCGTAGGGACTTTATACAGCCCGGCAGAGCAACAGGGGCTTATCGCGGTAGTTACCGCAGGTACTTCCGACCTGGGGATTGCCCGGGAAGCGGTGCGGACCGCAGAATTCTTCGGCAGCAAAGTTACCCTGATTAGCGACGTAGGGGTTGCGGGGATACACCGGCTCTTTAACCGCCTTTCGGATATTCGCAAGGCCCGGGTCATTATCGCCGTGGCAGGCATGGAAGGGGCCTTAGCCGGGGTCTTGGCCGGTTTAGTTGCAGCTCCGGTCATCGCGGTGCCTACGAGTGTTGGCTACGGGGCCTCTTTTGGGGGGCTTTCCGCCTTGCTGGGTATGCTCAGTTCCTGTGCACCGGGCATCTCCGTGGTGAATATCGACAATGGCTTTGGGGCCGGCTATCAGGCGAATCTGATAAACAAACTGGCCTCTAGACAAGCCTCAGTGCTGCCCGGGGAGCAGCAGCAAACACCGTGATCATCTTTATCACCGGGGGCGTTAAAGCAGGAAAATCCAGCCGTGCCCTGGAATTGGTCAAACAACGGGGGCAATTCCCGGTTTCTTTCATCGCTACTGCGGAAGCCTTGGACGAGGAAATGCGGGCCCGCATACAACGACACCAGGAAGAGCGTGCGAGCCTGGGTGCCTTTCTTACCATCGAAGAGCCCCTGGCCCTTGACCAGGCGCTGCTCAAAGCCCCCTCCCCGGCGATTGTGGAGTGCATTCCCATGTGGATAAACAACCTCATGTATTACCGGCGGGACGGGGACTTTCATGCCCTGCTTGAACGGTGTATCCAGGCCATGCAGGACGTCATTGTGGTGAGCAATGAGACCGGCCTGGGGAACATCCCCTTTGACGAAGCCACCCGCCGCTATAACCTGCTCCTGGCAGAAGCGAACCGCCGCATTGCCGCTGCCGCAGACAGGGTGGAGTTCATGGTTGCAGGCATCCCCCTTAAGGTAAAATGATGCGCCTTGCGGTTCCGTCCTGGGTGATTCCCGGAACCTACCTGGAAAATCTCTCCTTTCTTAAAGGGGAGGGTGCCATCAACGCGGTGGAGTTGCTGTTCTTCCTGTACGACCGGGACGTACAAAGCCTCCTTCACAAGGAATGGGAGGGCATCCTGGAATTGCGAAGCCGCTTTCGTTTTAGCGCGCACCTCCCTGAACCCTTGCTGCCCATCCATGAGGAACTGGTGGAGCAGCTCCTCCCCTTAACCGAGCACTTCATCCTTCACCCCGCGCCTCCCGAAGATGCGCCTGCTCTGGCGGCTCTTATCACTTCCTGGGTGGAGCGCTTTGACCGGGGAAAGCAGCTCTTCCTGCTGGAGAACACCCTCCCCGAAAGGCTTGAAACGCTCCTGGGCTATCTTCCCGATGCAGTGGGGATGTGTATGGATACAGGGCATCTCCTTTTAGAAGGGAAGAGCCCCGAGGCTTTTTATAGGCGCTTTAAAAAGCGTATCCAGGAGATCCATCTTCATGGGATAGCTCCTGAGAAAGCCCGGCTGGACGGAAGGCTTCCGGATCATCGGCCCCTTTGCCCGCAAGAGCCCTGGTTTCAGGACCTGCTTCCTTTGCTGGCAGGGTTTACCGGAACGGTTAACCTGGAGGTTTTTTCTTGGGAAGAGGTTCTCCAGAGCCTTGGGGCTTTACACGCTGTAGGCTTGCTCTAAAAACACCAGGTATGGTGGGGCTGTAACTATTGCAAAAAAAAGCTATTATTACATATATAAGGAACCGGTTACTGATTCCTCTATTACAAACACAAGAGCAATCTTTTCTATCAGGAGACTATGCTTATGAATCTAGTACAAAAATTATCATCGAAACATTTTTTTGTCTTTAATCTCGTACTCATCGGGGTTATTTTCGGCTTCTCCCTGGCCTTCCTCTCTTTTTCCTGTTCAACCCCCAAAGCTAAAAACATCGCCCGGGCTCAAGAAGCCTCGCTGAACATCCCCTGGGACGCCCTGCAAGTGGCTGAAGGACTGCAAAGCACCTTCAGAGCAGTGGCAGATAAGGTACTGCCGTCGGTGGTGGAGCTTAAAACCATTTCTATCCGGCGCCAGCAGATCCCCAATTTTAACGGTATCCCCTGGGAATTTTTCTTCGGCCCCCGGGACGGCGGTCCTGATGGACCAGGGCAGGAACGGGAATACCGGTCCCAAGGGCTTGGTTCCGGGATTATCGTCCGTCAGAACCTGGACACCTATTATGTGTTGACCAATAACCATGTGGTAGGGGATGTCAACGAAATCGTGGCGGTTACCAATGACGGCAAGGAATACCCCGCGACGCTGGTGGGAAAAGATGAACGCAAGGACCTGGCTATGGTCTCCTTCAAAACCAGCGATATCCATCCCCTGGCGGAACTGGGAGATTCCGATACGGTCAAGGTCGGGGACTGGGCCATCGCGGTGGGAAATCCCCTGGGCTTCATGTCATCGGTAACCATGGGCATCGTGAGCGCGGTAGGCCGTACCGGTGGACCAGGGAATAATATCAATGATTTCCTCCAGACCGATGCGTCCATCAATCAGGGCAATTCAGGAGGAGCCTTGGTGAATATCCGGGGACAGGTTATTGGGATCAATACCTGGATAGCCAGTAATAGTTCTGGAGGCGGTTCGGTAGGCCTGGGTTTTGCCATTCCCATCAATAATTCCAAGCGCTCCATTGATGAGTTTATCAGTTCAGGAGAGATTAGTTACGGATGGCTGGGAGTTTCCCTCACCGACCCTGACCGGGATATTATGCAGGCACTGAATCTTGAAGGGAAACGAGGGGCCTTGGCCACCCAGGTATTCCTGGGTTCTCCTGCGGATAAAGGGGGTATACGGCCCGGGGACTTCATCACCCATGTCAATGGAAAAGAAGCACGGGGGATGAACCCCCTTACCATGATGGTAGGGGACATTAAACCCGGGGAACAGGCGCAATTCACGGTTATCCGGGACGGCGTATCCCGGGATTTCCAAGTCCGCATTGAAGTACGGACCGATACTGTGGCAGCGGATAATAAGAGGCTCTGGCCTGGGGTATTTATAGTTCCCCTCTCAGATGCCATACGGGATAGCTTGAAACTCGACAAGAACGCCCAGGGTCTGTATGTAGCCCAGGTTATCTCGGAGACGCCCGCGGCTATTATCGGCTTACAGCGGGGGGACCGAATCACCGGTATTAACGGAGAGACGGTGAAGGATATGGCCTCTTTCTACAAGAACTTACGGGAAAAGACCGACAAAGAACTGTGGTTTAATTTCATCCGAGGGGATGCGGCCCTGGAGACCTTGAAGTTTAAGCGTTAAGGGAGGAGGAGTATGGCGGTCTTGGAACTGGTACAAGGTGATATTACCCGCTTAGCGGTGGATGCCATAGTCAATGCGGCTAACTCAAGCCTTCTCGGCGGCGGCGGCGTTGATGGGGCTATTCACCGGGCTGCCGGGCCTGAGCTTTTGGCAGAATGCCTCAGTATCGCCGCGCAGCGGAAAGGCCGGAGCGGGGGAGGCTGCCCTCCGGGGGAAGCGGTGATCACCGGGCCGGGGCGCCTGTCCTGTAAGAAGGTGATCCACACGGTGGGCCCGGTATGGCACGGAGGCAGCCGGGGTGAAGCGGACCTGCTTGCGGCTTGTTACCGGAACAGCCTCCGCTTGGCCCAAGAACACGGGCTTGAAAGTATTGCCTTTCCCAACATCAGTACCGGGGTCTATGGCTACCCCAAGGATGCTGCGGCGGAGATTGCGGTTCACACGGTAAAGGCAAGCCTCCCTGCAAACCCAGGGATTAAGCGGGTTATTTTTGTCTGTTATGACCGGGAAAACTATGAGCTATATAAGCAGTTTGCCGACCTGCGGTAAGCTCAGGGCCCCTGCGCCGGGAGAGTCCACTGCTCCTGGAGCAAGGCTTCCAGTTTTTCCTTGGCGGAAAGGGGAAGCCTTAGGGTTTTGAGCCGGGATTTCTCCCCGGAACAGAGGCTTACTGCTTTACGGGGACAGTTCAGGAGCTTGGCCAAGTAGGTACAGAGCTCCTGGTTGGCCTTGCCGTCCTGGGGGGCAGCGGCAACTTTGACCCGTAAGCGGCCTGCCCCAAGGCCCAGTACCTGGGAGCGGGAGGCCCCGGGCAGGGCCTTAACATCCAGGTAGAGCAGGTTTCCCGACACCCGGATACAGGAGCCGCCCTCCATTAGTAAGCCCCAAAAGGAACGATCTCTTTGATTTCCACGCTAAACCGGGCGCTGGCAGCCCATTTGCCTGCATCCATCCAATAGCTCGGAAAAGCGGCCAGGCCGATATAGCCCCGCACTTCCTTGGGCCGGTTCCGTTCACTCCCCCGGAGCATAGCCCGTACCGCTGATCGAGCCGCATCTTCAAGCGCGGCCTTCTTAATGGCGATCCCGTCTGCCGTCTCTACAGGGTCTCCCAGGGGCCCATGCCCTGTGGCCTGGCTGGTCTGTACTTTGCCGGATTTCCACAGGCCCATGCGCCGCTTCTGGGCTTCTGTGAGCCGGTAATCGGTCCACAGGTACAGCCGCATATCCCGGACCTGGGCATCGGTAACAAAGAGACCGGGGTCTCCAAAGGGGATGCTTCCCAAGGGGGCAAGTTCAAAGGCTTCTGCTATGCCCCTGGCTTGTTCACCTACCGCGTACTCAAAGGACCAGCCGTAAATCATGGCGGCATAGAGCAGGGCCGACTCTTCCAGGGCCCGCCGGTACGCGGACTGCGCGTCCAGAGGATAGACCACATCCACATACTCCCCGTACACCGGTTCCAGATCAACCCGGACCTCTCCCCGCAATACCTCTTGAGCACCCAGGCTCAACACGCTGGGAAGCATCAGCATAAGCGGGATACGAGGCAGCCTAAGCATGGGGTATGCTCCTCACGTTTAGCGCCGGGTCAGGGAATGCCAGGGATTTTCGCCGAAGCGGACCAGAAAATAGAGCCAGCCAAAGGCAAAGCCCGCCAGGTGCGTCAGATGGGACACCCCGCTGCCCATACCAGTAATTGATGAAAAGATCTCGATAGCCGTAAATCCCAGGACCATGACAGGCGCCCGCAGGGGCAGTATACCCCAGATGAAGATCACCGCGTCGGGAAAGAGGGTGGCATAGGCCAACTGGACGGCGAATATGGCTCCTGAGGCGCCCAGAAGAAAAACCCGGTACGCCCCGGTAAACCAATACACAAGAAAGGAAAAGACCCCTGCTAAGATGCCGGTAAGCATATAATACAGCAGAAATTCCTTGCTTCCCATGCGGCGTTCCACCTGGCTCCCGAACAGGAACAGGGCAAGCATATTAAAAAGGAGGTGGCTGA
The DNA here is from genome assembly GCA_031282065.1 of Treponema sp. Classification (GTDB taxonomy): domain Bacteria; phylum Spirochaetota; class Spirochaetia; order Treponematales; family Breznakiellaceae; genus JAIRLU01. The sequence continues at coordinate 3,314 of JAITEL010000044.1, read as the reverse complement.
AGCTGCCATGGGTAAACATATAGGACACAAACTGCCATACCCAGCCGCTCAGGACTCCCCCTGGGTTAAGCGCCGCATAGTATTTCACCGGAGGGTATAGTTGTTCCAGCAGAAACACCCCTATATTAAGTGCGATGAGGATCAGCGCGATATTATCATTACGATACCGGAAGGGACGGCGAAATAAGTTCATAGGGTAATGATACCATGTGGAGGGGACAGGGGTCAATTCCTGTACAGCAGGGCAGCGATTCCAAATGCAAGAATAACCAGGGGCCCCTAAAAACGCCGGTCCGCCCCCGTTCCTCAAGATACCCTATATGACTCCTTGTATGTTCTTTCGCCTTATGGTACATCTATGAGCGGCGGAGGCGTAAAGGCCAACGCCATACCCCCAGGCCGGCACGAAACTTTGGGGCGCTTCTTTCAGCCCTTCAAAAGGAGGCTTTATGTACCCATCACGGTTTTACACGCCCTTGTTACGCGGGAGACGTGTTCTCTTTACCCTTTTCCTGTCGCTTGCCCTGACCGCCGCTGTTGAGGCAAAGGACACCCTGGCCATACTCCCCTTCACCGGAGCCCAGGGGGAAGACGGGGAGACCATCGCGGAACTCTTCTCCTTCCAGAAAGACCTCACCGCCCTCTTCAGCCCGGTGCCGCGCACCAGCATCAGCCGCGCCATACGCGGGGAGCAGGGCTTCCAGATGGAGTCGGGCATGACCGACCCGGACACCATAGCCTCCCTGGGCAGGCAGCTTGGGGCAACCTACGTGGTCGCGGGAACCGTTACCACCCTGGGCAGTCAGAACCTGCTGGTCATCGCCATACTGCACACCGAAACCCTCCAGCAGATAGCCGGGGACATCCAGACCTACAAGACAATAGAGGAAATAGACGCCAGGCTGCCCGCTATGGCAAAGAACGTCGCGGCCGCGGTTCAGAAGGACACCTCCAAACTGCCCCTGCTCGCGCTCCCGCCGGTGCAGATGGGAGGCGGAGCGGACAGCCGTGAAGCCGACGCGCTGGCGCAGATACTGGCGGTACATCTGGTACAGAGCGGCGCGTACGCGGTGTACCCGCGCACCAAGAGCCTTGAGCAGGTGCAGGAGGAGTACGGCGTCCAGTTTAACGGCGACACCGCGGACGAGTACCTGCCCGGTCTGGGCAAAGCCGCAAACCCCCGGCTCGTGCTGTCCGTAACAGCGCGGCGCCTGGGCAGCCGCAGCATGTTCAACGCGGCGGTGATCAACCTTGAGACCGGCGTGCAGGAAGCAGGGGACACGGTGAATTACCAAAGCCTCAGCGACGGCGTGGACGCGATGGAAAAACTGGCGCTGAAGCTGACCGACCCTAAGAAAGCAGCGGAACTGGCAGCGGCGAGGGAAGCTACGGCGCGGGCGCGGGCAGCGCTGCATAATCCTGTCGCAAGCGACGCCGCCTCGTTCACCCGGGCAATCTCCGCAATCAACAACGACACGGCAGGCGGTGAGTATACCATTACCCTGAGCAGCAGCTTTACCAGCGGGCCGGTTGCCTTTACCAGCAACACAAGCAAAACCATTACCCTTAAAGGGGACGCCAGCGTCCATACCATTTCGAGTAATGGAGGCGGTAATCTGTTTACCGTACCCGCGGGTATCACCCTGGTACTGGAGAACAACATTACGCTGAACGACAATAATCAAAAGAATAATGTCGTGTATGTAGAGGGCGGGACCCTTAACTTGAAGACCGGATCAACAGTACGTGGCGGAACCGGCAACAGAACCATAAGAGGGAATCTTGTCGCCACCTTTGGCGGCGGCGTGTATGTGGGCAGCGGTACGTTTACGATGTCCGGCGGAACCATAAGCGGGAATTCCGCTCCCGGCTACTACAGCAGTGGCGGCGGCGTGTATGTGGATAGCGGCGGTACGTTTACGATGTCCGGCGGAACCATAAGCGGGAACTCCGCTTCCGGCGGCGGCGGCGTGTCTGTGTCTGTGTACGGTACATTTAGGATGTCCGGCGGAACCATAAACGGGAATACCGCTTCAGTCAACGGCGGCGGCGTGCATGTGTTCGGCGGTACGTTCATCAAGAGCGGCGGCGGGACCATTGACGCCACCAACCGGGCAAAGGATGATGGACGTGTGGCGTATGTATATTATGGCAGGAAGCGCGACAGCGCCGCGGGTCCCGGCGTCAACCTAGATAGCAACGTCTCCGGCTCCGCAGGCGGCTGGGAATAAGGCTCAGCCTATGGAGCTTCCCGCGGGGGACAGACCCCGTCAGCGGAAGAGGGCATGGCCTGGCACCGGCAGTCTGCTGTGGGGCGGCGCTGCTATGACAAGAGGAGTTATGTATGGGAGAAACATCATCATTATTACCGGAGTGGAAAGCCACGGCTGACGAGATTTGGGCGGTTCTGAGGGAAACCGACCGGATAATCAAGGACTCCTCAAAAGAGAGCGCCCAGCGGCAGAAGGAAATCGACCGGCGTTTTCAAGAGATCGCCGAACAGCAGAAGGAAACTGACCGGCGCTTTCAAGAGACTGACCAGATAATCAAGAAGCTTTCAAAAGAGACCGCCCAGCGGCATAAGGAAACCGAGCGGATAATCCAGGAGCTTTCAAAAGAGACCGCCGAACAGCATAAGGAAACCGAGCGGATAATCCAGAACATTTCAAAAGAGCTTGGCGGGGTCAGCAATCGTCTGGGGGAAGTGGCCCAGTGTTTCTTCGGCTCAGAGTTGTGGAAACACTTTGAGGGCTTCGAGTACGAGTTCCAGCAGCTCTATCCCTACCTGCCCCTGTTTGATGAACACAACAAGCCCCTGGGGGACATAGACATAACGCTGCTTAACGGCGAATATGCCATGGCCATTGAGGTGAAGACCCATCTCAAGAAAAAGAACGTGGAGTACCATGCCAAGCGCATGGAACAGATACAGCAATACCCCCCTGCCCAGTACCAGGGGCGGAAGGCCCTGGCAGGGCTGGCCGCCCTCATGGTGGACCGGGACGCGAAAGACCTGGCGGACGAGCTTGGCATGTACGTGATAGAGCAGTCCGGCGAAGCGGTGCGGCTTGCCCCGCGGCCGGGCTGGTTCAAAGCCTGCGAATGGTGAAAACCCAGCACAGGCCCGGGTGTGAACCTGGACAGCCGCGTTTCCGGCTCCGCAGGCGGCTGGGAATAAGGCTCAGAGCGTGAGGCTTCCCACTGTCAACAAGTTAAGGGAATGGAATTATCCCCCTATCAACAGTTTGATTTGTGATTATGATGAAAATGAGGTTTTTTCAGATACTCTTTCCTTGCTACTTCCCGGTTTGGCC
>JAITEL010000024.1 GCA_031282065.1 Treponema sp. | reverse complement strand
ATAAAGGGATACCGCCGGGTTTGTACCCGTTATGACAAACTTGACATCATGTTCACTGCGGTTATTTATGTGGCGCTCACAGTTATCACTTTACGTCGTGTGAACACGCCCTAGGACATGGTTATGCTCATTCTCTATCTTCCACCGGGAGCGGGCACAGCTTACCGGCAGCCTGACATGCTCTTTGGTTACCGGTTTGTCCGTTATCCAGCTGTTTTTGTAGACTATGTTCCCCTTCTCCCGGTTATACGTCTCAAAATACAGGCTTGACCTGTTCTGTTATCCAGGGGTGTGATTCGTCCTTGCAGGTGAATAAAAAGCTCAATCCGCTGTCCACAATCGCCTTGCCGGTGTTGTGCTTGGCGTATAAATCATCTCCACGCAGCGTAGCTTTTAGTTTCCTATAGTATTCCCCGTGTTTTTCAAGCAGCCTTTTTGCCGCCTTCCGCTCACCATCCTGTTTTTGCTCCTCATAACTTTTTTTCGCGGAGATATCGCCGCCGTTTTCCCTCTGCTGCTTATATGCACACAGTGGCCGCAATGCTCTCTTTCCGATGATTGAAACCATACCCCGTCAACCGCTCTCAGAACTCCTCCGCCTGTGCTATGCCCCTCTTGCAGTTTTCATCAAACCCTTCAGGCTCCCCTTCATCCTCCAGCCGGCGTATCTGGTTATTGCACGGTATTTCCTTCACCTTCAGGATGTTTTCCGCATGCTTCCTCTGGTTCCCCTAGGCCGTAGCGGTTTGAGGTATCCGGTGTCGGCACCGGCTGCCGGTATGGTACCTGGCCGGCCCTTACCCCATGTATGTTGCCGGAGTCCGGCTCAGACGGGAAAAAAGTGACGGCGTTGTCTTGAGGGGAAAATTACCAATAGCGCCTATAGCCGGGGTAAAACCCGCAAGGATAAACTTCAGTGAGTTTTTATCAAAATGCCGGTGAGTTTTTATCAGAAATTCAGTGAGATTTTCTGAAAAGGCAGTGAGTTTTTCATAAAAATCACCGCCATTCGCCTTGAAAACCTTTGTCTCCAGGGATTTTTCATGCTATACTCGGGTATCTTCTAAGGCTAAGGAGGAAGCTTCGGCGGTTTGCTTGAGGCACGTCCGGCGGGAGATAGCGAAGAAGATACGGGAGAAAGGGGCATGGCCTGATAGAACAGAACGGCGGGATGAGTTGTAAAGAGAAATGGAAAGACCTGAAAACCATCATCCAGTATCGGTGTACCCGGACGGAAGGGGAGAAAACGACGGTGTACACCCACTAGTATCTGAGCAGCCGGTCATTGGAGGCTGGGGGGCTGATTCGGGGGCCCTGGTCCATAGAGAACGGGCTGCACTGGTTCTTGGATGTATGCTTTGGGGAGGATCATTGCCGGGCGCGGACGGATCATGCGGCGGAGCATTTGAATGTGCTGAGGAAAACAGCCCTGTATCTTCTGCGGAAGACTGGCGTCCCGGAAAAACGATTTGGGATCAGCCGCAAAATGCTCAGAGCTACCCTCATCGACGATTTCCTGCATGATGTTTTGTTCGGCAAAGTTAAATGACGTTGCCCTGGTATCACACATCCAGATTGCTCACCATCAAGGCGTTTTCCTCGATAAATTGCCGGCGGGAAGCCACATTCTCCCCCATCAGGGTGGTGAAGATCCGTTCCGCCTCCACCGCATCGTCCAAATGGACCTGCATGATGTTCCGCTGGGTCGGATCCATGGTGGTAATCCACAACTGGTCCGGGTTCATTTCCCCCAGGCCCTTGTACCGCTGGATTCCCACTTTTTCCGGGTCCCGGCCCGATTCCGCAAGGAGCCGGTCTTTTTCCGTATCATCATAGGCATAAAAGGTCTTCTTCTCATAACTGATCTTGTACAAGGGCGGCATGGCCAGGTACACATGGCCATGTTCAATGAGGGAGGTCATGTACCGGTAGAAAAAGGTAAGCAGCAAGGTCCTGATGTGGGAGCCGTCCACATCCGCATCTGCCATGATGATGATCTTGTAATACCGTATCTTGGCGATATTAAACTCGCTTCCCGCTCCCCCGCCTATACTGGCGATAATGGGCTGAAGCTTGTCATTAGTGATGACCTTCTCGATGCGGGTCTTCTCCACATTGAGCATCTTGCCGAAGAGGGACAAAATGGCCTGGTACTGCCGGTTCCTGCCCATCTTCGCTGAACCTCCTGCAGAATCCCCCTCCACGATGAACAGCTCACACTTGGCCGGGTCTTTCTCAGAACAATCCGCCAGCTTTCCCGGAAGCCCCGCGCTGTCCATAGCATTCTTCCTTCGGGTCGCCTCCCTGGCCTGCCTTGCCGCTATCCTTGCCCGGGCAGCGAGGACCGATTTTTCCAGTATTGCGGCAATCACATCGGGGTGCTGATCGAAATACAGCTCCAGATGCTCGTTCACAAAGGAATCGACGATGCTTTTTACCTCAGAATTGCCCAGCTTTGCCTTGGTCTGGCCCTCAAACTGGGGATTAGGAACCTTCACCGAGAGCACCGCGGTAAGCCCTTCCCGCACATCCTCCCCTGAAAGACTATCATCCAGTTTCTTTGCCTGTTTCGACTTCTTGAGAAAGTCATTCAAGGTTCTGGTGAGCGCAGACTTGAAGCCCACTAAGTGGGTTCCCCCTTCCCGGGTGTTAATATCATTCACAAAGCTATACATGATCTCGTTAAACCCGTCGTTGTACTGTACCGCACATTCGATCTGAATGTCCTCTCTCACTCCTTCAATGAAAATAGGTTCTGGATACAGGAGGGTCTTGTTCTCGTTCAAGTAGGCGACAAAGCTCTTCACCCCACCATCAAACTTGAAGGTATGCACCTTGGACGTGGAAAGCCTCTCATCACTGATGGTGATGGTAAGGCCCTTGTTGAGGAAGGCCAGCTCCCTCAGACGATTGGAGAGGGCGTCGAAATTGTAGGTGGCAACCTCAAAGATCGAGGGATCCGCCTTGAAACGGACCACCGTACCCTGCCGTTCTGTGGTCCCTGCTTCATGGACCGGGCCATCGGGAATACCGATTTTATAGGCCTGGGTATAGATGGTACCATGTATATGGACAAAAACCTGGCACGTCTCGGAAAGGGCGTTCACCACCGAAAGCCCCACCCCGTGAAGTCCCCCTGAAACCTGGTAAGACTTCTTGTCGAACTTGCCCCCTGCATGGAGTCGGGTCATGACCAGTTCCAGGGCGCTCACTTGCTCATCGGGATGTATATCCACGGGAATACCTCGGCCATTATCCTCCACCCGGACCACGTCATTCCCCTCCAGGACTACGAGGATAGAGTTGCAAAAACCCTGCATAGCCTCATCAATGGAGTTATCCACTACTTCAAATACCAAATGATGGAGGCCGTCAATACCGGTGGTCCCGATATACATACCAGGCCGCATTCGCACCGCCTCAAGACCTTTGAGAACCTGTATATTTTGAGCTGAATAGTCTGCGTTCATACCTTCATGAGTGTATCCAGTTTGAACAAAAAAGTAAAGATACGGTGGGAAGGGAGGAGGGAAGGGGATATGAATTGATTGTAATATATAGACTTATAGCGCGCTTGTGTCCCTTCCCGACGCTATTCTCATTTTCTTAGGTTTATACTATTATAAACGAGTATGGATGCCTTGTTCGCACGTACTGTAATCCCCCTCTTCTTATGGGTATTGATTCCATCAACTATACGCTGTTTGGATCTCCTGTCGCTATGAGGTTGTTCCTGTGACCGAATGGGATTATGGGCTATTTTGGAAAGAAACCTTAAACCAGATCCTGGAAGAAGTGGGTGAACAGGAATTTACCCGCTGGTTTACCCTGATAGAATACTTAGGGGCCACGGAGAACGAAATCCATCTGGGGGTTCCCTCGGCATTCTACCGGGATCAGATTAAACAACGCTACCAGGGGCTTATTAGCGCTCAATTACAGTACATCATAGGTAAGCCCGTATCCCTTAGGCTGGAGATTATCACCCGTAAGCGGGATGCGCCTAACCTAAGCCCTTCTCCAAGCTCTGCTCCGCTTCCTGCCACCTCAATAGAGGCGTCTTCCCCAGCCCCCCCAGCTCAAGCACAAGCCCCTGGACCAGAAACCGCGAAGCATTCCAAAAAAGCCCGGGCACAAGAACAGTTGGGCCTCTTCACGGATCCCCAACCAGTGGTAAAAAAGCCGGAACCCCCCAAGCCCCATACCATGCTGGGGGAACACTACACCTTTGAAAAGTACATCATCGGTGAAAACAATAGCTTCGCGGCCAATGCCGCTATGGCCATAAGCAGAAACCCCGGTACCGCCTATAACCCCTTCCTGATTTACGGGGGCGTCGGGCTTGGTAAGACCCATCTCATGCAGGCCATCGGCCACTACATCCACAACCACGCCCAGGGTAAACTTATCTACACCACGGCCGAGAGTTTTACCAATGAATTCATTCAGGCTATCAGGGAGGACCGGATGTCTCCTTTCAAAAACAAGTACCGTTTCATAGACCTGCTGTTAATCGACGACATTCATTTCTTTGAGAATAAATGGGAGACTCAGGAGGAGTTGTTCTACACCTTTAACAGCCTCTACGATGCCAACAAGCAGATCGTCTTCACCTGCGACCGGCCTGTTTCTGAGCTTAAAAAGATCACGGACCGTCTTAAATCACGGTTCGAGCGGGGCCTCAACGTGGACCTGCAGCCTCCGAATTACGAGACCCGCTATGCCATTCTCTTATCCAAGGCAAAAGACCGCAACATTGCTGTTCCTGATGAGGTAATTGCCCTGATAAGCAAGAAGATATCCACCAATATCCGGGACCTGGAAGCGGCACTGACCAAACTCATCGCCTATGCGGAACTGGTGGGTAAACCCATAACCCGGGAAATCACACAGCAACTGCTGAGGGATGCCTTTGCCGCCCCTCGACAGACCAATATGTCCATAGATATGATCCTTGGGATGGTAGCGACTTATCACAAATTATCAGTGAATGACTTAAAAGGCAAAAAACGCACCAAAACCATTGCCTTACCCCGGCAGTTGGCCATGTATATAATCCGGGAAATCACCCAGTATTCAACCACGGAAATCGGCCAGGCCTTTGGGGGCCGGGATTACAGCACGGTGATCCACTCCTGTCAGAAGATAGAAGAGCGGCTCCACTCAGAGCCTAACCTGGATTCCACCATCCAGACTCTCATCCAGATGATAAAAGAGGACGGTGCAAAAGTTTAAGGCGGGGTCTTATGCGTCGTTTCTAATTTTGAGCTTTTTGAGGGCCTGGTTCATGGACTCAAGGGCCTCGGTATTCTGCTCCAGGGAGCTTTGAAAAGAGAGGGCTACCTGTTCCATCTGCCCGTTTATATCCTGTATCCGCTGTTCTATGAAGCTCATACTTTGAGAAAGTTGTTTTGCATTTCCCAAATAGGTCCCGGCTTCCTGTTTTATCGTTACCGCATGGTTTCGCACTTGTTGGGTTATGCCATCTATCGCGGCAAGGCCCTGGAGAATCTGGGCAGATCCTGTACCCTGCACCTCTGCGGCCAGGCGTATCTCCTTTACCTGCCGGTTAATCGCCTGGATACATTCGTTGGTCACCCCGTAGGAACCCTCAATACTGCCGGATAACTTTGCTATCTCCCCTATACGCTGCTTTATCGCAAGGAGTATAGAGCTGGAACTCTTCGCCTGATTTGCGGTGGTCTCCGAGAGTTTCCGAATCTCCTGGGCCACTACCGCAAAGCCTTTCCCCGATTCCCCTGCATGGGCCGCCTCGATGGCGGCATTCATCGCCAGCAAGTTCGTCTGATCCGCCACCCCGGCTATGACCTTATTCATCTCTACCAGAGACTCCGAATCTCCATCCATCTGGCCCACGATCTCCGCAGACTTAAGGATATGGCTATGCTCCAGCTCCGCACTCTCCATAAGCTGCTTAATCTGTTCGCTTAATCCTGCGATTAGTTTCTCTTCCCCACTAATACTTTCCACAACATCCTTGATGACTTGGGAAGCAACCGCAATCTGTTTCCCTTGTTCCGCTACGGTTACCGTAAAGGACTCGATTTCATGGTCAATATGGCCCACCGAATCGGTGTTTTGCCGGGTTTTATCGGAACATTCCCGGATCTGAGCGGTGATGGTGTATACGGACTCGGTGATTTTTATGGTAGAAGCGGCATTCTGGTCCATCACCGTACGTAATTCCTGGGCATACCGATGCATGGTTTCAAAAGACCCGATAATACGGTTCACAAGGGCTGAAATGTTTGCATTGATGGTATTAAACCCTTCGGCCAGCAATCCGGTTTCCTTGGTCTTGTACTCAGGGAGCGTACCGGAAAAATCTCCTTGGGATAGGGTGAGGGAAAAGGCTTCAAGCTCTTGTAAGGGTCCCACCAAGCTCCGAGTGAGGATAATCGAGATAATGCTCACCACCACGACCAAACCCAGGACTATAGCAATCAGGATGAAGGTGATCCGGTCTGTCTCCGCAAAGATAACCGACCGGGGAATCGTAGTAAGAAGTATCCAATTAGGCCCGGCGATGAACACCCCATAGATGAAATTATCCTGATCGAGAACAGCAAAGGTGTTGGAAATGGCGTTTAACTTCAGAATCTGATTCCGGTAGGCTTCCATGCCGAACTCGGTAAAGAAATCTTTTTTCAAAACCGCGGCTTGATCCAAGTGGGTAATAAACAAGCCTTGCTGGTTGAGAAAGTAGGTCTCCTGTTCTGATAAGGAAGTATAATCTTTGAGGAGTTCGGTTAAGAAGGCAATCGACACATTCCCCGCGATGACACCCAATTCCCTACCTTGGGTATCGGTGATGATCGTGGAAAGGGCCGTAGTAAGGTCGCCGGTATTCGCGGCGATATAAGGTTCAGCATACGCGACTTTTCCGGGGTTTGCTTTGGCGCCGATATACCAATTCCGGGTGGTGTTATCCCAATAAGGATCCGCCGGGGCCTTAAGGCTAGAAATAACGAAACCTCCCGGCTCGGTCCATCGCTTGCTACTCGTAGCATAGATTTGGCTTACCCCTTCTTGAGATTGTTGCATCCGGGCGAAAATATCTTCCAAGGCATGAGCCTTTTCTGGCTCAATAGGCTCCTGGGCAAGAAAAGGAGCCGCAGCAAAGGATCCGTGGTAGACGAGGGACGACCATAACTTAAAAGGGGAAACCACCTGATCTCGCATGAGATTAATCTGGTCCTTGGTACGCTCTATCACAGTCCGGGATGAAAGGAAACGAAAATTAACCACAAAGATACTAGATAAGCTCACCGTTACGAAAAGGATAATCAGAACACAAACCCCTGGGAATATCACTGCAAAGGAGGGTTTTTTATGATTATACATCCATCAGACCTCATATCCTCGTTTACCCAAAAATATCCCTTGGCCCTAGTCAAGGGGAAATTATCCACTTTATTTCAGGAATACTACAGTTACCCGGAAAGATCAAGAGGGGAGGATAAAAAAGAGTTTTTTATTTTTTTCCTTCAGGGGAAACCTGTGCATAACATGTTGATAACCTGTGCATAACATGTTGATAGAATGTTGATAAGTAACCTTAAATTGTGCATAACTTGAGAAAAATTGTGTATAACATGTGCATAACTTTTTAGACATGTGCATAACTTGCCTGGTTATCCCCAAGTTACGCACATCAAAATTTCATGTAATTCTATATACAATAATAAATTATACGAAGTTATGCACATATGCACACCCCCTACTACTACTACAATATTATATACATAAATTTTAGTAATTAGTAGGGAGGGAGTAAAAATTGCTTTTTTACTTTCTAATTCCCAAGGCAACCTTCATAAAAAGCCCATACAAAAAACAACAACCTTGTCGAGATTTCTAGTAAAAACCAAAAAAGAATTGACTCTTTATTTCACACCGAGTACATTATAAACACTTACAATTCGAGCCGTAGAGCTGGAATTATTTATGATATACCGTATCGGGGTGGTTAACCGTTTTACAACGGGATGCCTGAGATCATACCCTTTGAACCTGATCCAGATAATACTGGCGCAGGGAACACGATCCATTCAGAAATCCTCAAGGTTTATCCTGTATCTTAAAAAACCTTGAGGGCATTAAACGGAAAACATGATCTTTTAGGTTCATCTTACCTATCACTCCGATTAGTATAAGGGAGTATTCATAATGAAAAAACACAAAACTGCCTTCAGAAAGATTCTGTTTTCAGGGATCGTACTTTTCACCTTTGCCCTTTTTCCAGGATATGCGAAAGCAAACCGGGAAAAAGCCACAGACCAGCGCTCTTCACCGGAAGTCGTGATCTGGACCTATGATTCCTTTAATTCCGAATGGGGTCCCGGACCGGAAACAACTAAGCGATTTCTAGCTGAAACCGGTATTACGATCAAATGGGTAAGTCATGGAGATGCAGGAGAACTCTTATCCCGCTTACTGCTGGAAGGAAACAACGCCGGGGCAGATGTCATTTTAGGGCTGGATCAAAACCTTGCAGAACGGGCTTTAGCTTCTGGCTTACTTGAGGCTTATAAACCTAAAGGCGCAGATGCCCTATTCCCAGACCTGGTGTTTGATAAAACATACCGCCTAATCCCCCTGGACTATAGCTATTTTGCCATTGTCTATGATTCCCATCGTATCCCCCAGCCTCCCCAAACCCTGGAGGACCTCACCGGGGAAGCCTATACGAAACAACTTATCCTCATCGATCCCCGGACTTCTTCTCCGGGACTTGGTTTCTTCGCCTGGACCTTGGATGTATACGGGGAGAATTGGAAAGCCTATTGGCGCCGCCTTGGACCTTCAATTCTGACCATTGCCGATGGCTGGAGTTCAGGGTACGGGCTCTTTACTGCCGGGGAAGCCCCTATGGTTCTTTCCTACACCACCAGTCCTGGGGTTCATCTTGAGTATGAAGGAACCGAACGGTATCAAGCAGCGCTTTTTACCGAGGGACACCCCATTCAAATTGAGGCAGCAGGACTCCTTGCAGGGGGAAAAAACAAGGGACATGCCAAAAGGTTCCTGGACTTTATGGTGTCTTCATCTTTTCAGGAGATCATACCCCTTACAAACTGGATGTATCCGGTAATTGAGATCCCGCTACCGGCGTCGTTCAGGATCAATCCTAAAAGTGAGAAGACCCGGTATCCTGCTACACCTACGGATAGAGAACTCAGCGAATGGGCTGAGCTTATGACTCAGATAACAGGCCGCTAAGTATATGCGGGGCCTAAGCCCAAGAAAAAACCTCACCCCAAAGGGCTTAATGCAGATTCCTTTAGGGTATCTATGGATTTTCGCCCTCCTACCCCTGCTTACGGTCCTGGCAGCTTTCATCCTCCCTTATGGAGCGTCGATTACCGGAATCCTGGGAAAGGCGAGCGGAGGAAGCCCGCCGCTGGTTTCTTTCCTCCCCACGGTGGGCTTTACCCTCCGCCAGGCCCTGTTCAGCACCCTGGCAGCCCTGGCCTTGGGACTTCCCGGGGCCTGGTTTATCGGGGATACCCGGTCCCCCTTTTCCCGGGTCTTGCGGGTTGTAAGCGCCCTGCCCTTTGCCCTGCCCTCTATCCTGGTGGTCTTGGGATTCGTGCTGTTTTTCGGTAATGCCGGATGGGCCAACCGCTTCTATATGGCCCTGACCGGCGCCCGGGAAGGGCCGTTTCACCTGCTCTATAAACCGCAGGCAATCATCCTAGCCCACGGCTTTTACAACTTTCCCCTGGTTATACGCTTGGTAGGAGACGGCATGAGCCGAATCAGGAAAGCCTATGCCCCGGTAGCAGCAAATCTGGGGGCAAGGCCTCTTAAAACTACCCTGACCGTGCTCTTTCCCCTGGCCTTTCCTTCCCTTATGGCCGCTTCTCTTATGGTCTTCCTCTACAGTTTTACCAGCTTTGCGGTGGTGTTAGTCCTTGGAGGGGGTCCTGCAGCCACTACCTTAGCCGTAGAAATATACCGGTATGCCCGGATTTCCCTGGACTTGCATACTGCCGGTATGCTGGCGCTCCTGGAAACCGGCATAGCCGGCAGTATGTTCGCGGGGTATTTGTTTTTTGAACGGAAGGCCCAGGGTATACTGCCGGAACTAGCAGAACGGCCTCTGGAACGTGGAGAAACCCTGATGAGTACGACGATCCGTATCCTCTATGCCCTGGGCATCCTTGTTTTAGTCCTGGGGCCGCTGCTCTCCATCCTGGGGGAGTCCTTTTTGATGCGAAATTCCTGGGCAGCCGCCCCGAACATCAGCCTAAAATGGTGGCGGGCCCTGGGGGAACGAAGTATTCCCGCTTTTTTCCGCTCCCTCCTCCTGGCCGTTCTTTCCGCAGCCCTGGCATGTATCTTGGGGATATTCGCCGCAGGAAGCGCCAAATACGCGGAAAGCGGCAGGGGCTTTTCATTCCTGGGAACCTTGGTACGGGTCTGTACTACCGCGCCTTTGGCCTCATCGGGCATTGTGTTGGGCCTTGGATGGATGAGCCTTTATGGCAGAGCCCAGGCCCGTTCCATCTGGGCGGTAGTGCTCATCCACGGGATAAGCGGCCTTCCCTTTGCGTATCATGCCTTATCCCAAGGCCTCAAATCCGTACCGGTGAATACCTTGCACGCAGCGGCGGTATACGGTGCAAACCCGGTACGGCAAATGCTCTCCGTAGCCCTGCCCCTGTCAGCCCAGCGGCTGCGTTCTGCCTGGGGCTTTGCTGCGGCCTTGAGCCTTGGGGAACTCAATGCGGTTATGATGCTCGGCCTTGAAGATTGGGAGACCCTGCCCGTGCTTATCTACCGGGCAGTGGGTTCTTATCGCTATGGGACGGCCTGTGCCGCAGGGGCCTTGTTGATCCTGAGCTGCGCCTGCTGCTTCTGGGTCTCTCAAAAGGGGGAAGAAGGAGCCATGTATGGGGCTTGACGTAGTGCAGCTCACCAAAACCTATGGGGACCTGTCGATTTGCCTGGATATGCAGGTGGCCGAAGGGGAGACCCTGGCCCTGGTCGGCCCTTCAGGCTGCGGAAAGACGACGGCCCTCCACCTCATTGCAGGGCTTATCCATGCGGAACGGGGAAGTCTTTTCAGTAATGGGGAGGATATAAGCCGGCTGCCTGCGTGGAAACGGCATATTGCCCTGGTATTCCAGGATCTGGCCCTGTTTCCCCATTTGGATGTGGGAAATAACATAAGCTATGGCCTGGGTATCCAGGGGATGGCCAGGGGAGAACGCCGGGCACGGGCAGGGGAACTGTTGAGGATGCTGAAGCTCGCAGGATATGAAAAGCGGCGCATAAGCTCCCTTTCAGGAGGGGAACGCCAGCGGATCGCCATAGCCCGGGCTTTGGCGGTCTCTCCCCGGGCGCTGCTTCTGGATGAACCCTTTTCCAGTCTCGACGCTCCCTTGCGCCGGCAGATACGCCGGGATTTTGGAGACCTGCGGCTTGCGTCAAAGGCCCCGTGTATTTTTGTTACCCATGACCGGGAAGAAGCCGCGGTCCTAGGAGACCGTATTGCCCTTATGGAGCACGGGCGCATCGTGGAAAGCGGTTCCAGCAGGGAGCTGTTTCTCTTCCCGAAAACCGAGAGCGCCGCACGCTTTTTTGGCGCAGGCCAGCTTATAGGCTGCGCCATCCAAGGGGAAGCAGAGGAAGCAGTCAGGGTTTCTACGCCCCTGGGAGCCTTACACGTTCCCAGGGGGACGGTGTATGACCCGGAATGTCCCCTGCTCTTCATTCCCCGGGATGCCCTCCTGCTGGCGGGGAAGGAGGGCTTTCATCCGGGGGCCGCCCATAGAGCGGTAAAGGCCTTGTTTCGCAAAAGCAGCTTTGAGGGAGCAGCGTTGACTTTGGAAGTGGAAGGCCCAAAGCAGACCCTCCTGCGGGTTGATGCGGGCCTTAGAACGGAGTTTCCCCCGCGGGGAAGCCCCCTGGAACTCTATCTGGATCAAAGGCTGCTGCGCTTTGTAAGGCCCGCGGAGAAAAGAAAAGGGTAATTCCCTTTACGCACAACGGCCGTCCGCAATAAACCCGCCAGGAATCAAGCAAAGGAGAAAAGCGCTCAGCCCTTTGTGGGGCATATTGTTGAAGCAGCCCTGTGTCCGGCAGGCCGCCTCACTGACATAGTGTATATACCCCTTTCAAATCCCCATGGTGCATAACCCGTTTTACGCACGCTGCCCCTAGAAAGGCGGTAAACCGGAAGGGACAACTGACGAGGTGGCTTTCCTTCATGTCGGCAAACTTTTCCCTCCTGTCGGCAAAACTTCTCCTCATGCCGGCAAGTCTTCTCCTCCTGTCGGTAAATCTTCTCCTCTTGTCGGTAAGACTTCCCCTCCTGTCGGCAAGTTTTTTTCTCATGTCGGCAAGACTTCCCCTCCTGTCGGCAAAACTTCTCCTCATGTCGGTAAGTTTTTTCCTCCTGTCGGTAAGTTTTTTCCTCCTGTCTGCAGAACTTTTCCTCCTGTCGGCAAATCTTTCTCTTATGCCGGCAGCCCCTTTCTTTGACTTTTTTCAAAAAAAATTTTGTTGACAAGCGGAATTTCCAATGATATTATAATAAAAACGATTGCGCAAACGTTTAGTTGCAATAAAATGAGACGATTGGAAGGAGGAAGCCATGGGGATTATTGAAAAACTCAGGCTCGACGACAAGAAGGCCCTGGTAACCGGCGGCGCGCGGGGGATAGGCTACAGTATTGCCCTTGCCCTGGCTGAAGCGGGGGCCGATGTTGCCCTGGTGGACACCGACGAAAAGACCGCGCTGAAATCCGCGGAGGAAATTGCCGCAGCAACGGGAAGGAAGACCCTGGCCCTTAAAGCGGATGTTACCCAAAAGGCCGATGTGGATGCCATGACCGCGCATACCCTTGCGGCCTTCGGCAGGATAGACGCGGCCTTCTGCAACGCGGGGATCTGCATGAACATTCCCGCAGAAGACATGAGCCTTGAGGAGTGGAACCGGGTCATCGCCATCAACCTTACGGGGGTGTTTCTAACCGCGCAGGCGGCGGGAAAGGTGATGATCGCCCAGGGAGGCGGTTCGATTATCACCACCGCGTCCATGTCCGCCCACATTGTTAATGTGCCCCAGCCGCAGTGTTCCTACAACGCTTCAAAGGCCGGGGTTATCCAGCTGACCAAGTCTCTGGCGGTGGAATGGGCGCTGAAAAACGTGCGGGTGAACAGCATCAGCCCCGGCTACATCGGCACGGATCTTACCCTGCATTCCCCGGCCCTGAAGCCCCTTATAGCCCAGTGGAAAGCCTGCTCCCCCCTCAGACGCCTGGGCAGGCCCGAAGAACTTCAGGCTATCGCGGTGTACCTGGCGGGGGACTCCAGCGCTTTTACTACCGGCGCCGACTTTATTATCGACGGCGCCTTTACCTGTGTGTAACAGAATACATGGCGGGGAACCGAAGTTTTCGGTTTGCCGTGTAGAAATAGTTTTTGCGCCCATTGATATACTCACGATACCGTACCATCAATGGGCGCAAAGCAGTGGTATTTTTGGAGGAATCCCATGAGAAGAGAATTAACGGTGATGGTGTTTTGCGCGGTGGCCCTGGTACTGGCGGCGGGCGGCTGTACAAAAAAGCAGGAGACGGCGGAAAAAGGCAGTTTCAGTGTCGGTATGACCGTAAAGGACCTGAGTAATCCAACCTGGGGTGCTACCTGTCAGACCCTGGACGGCCTTGTTAAGGCGGACGGCGGTACCTTTACCTATGTGGATTGTCAGGGCAATCCGAACAACCAGATTCAGCAGGTGGAGAACTTTATTGCCAACGCGGTTGACGCCATCATCATCCAGGTTGCCGAGCCGAATTCCCTGGAGAACGTTCTTGCCCAGGCCCGGTCTAACGGCATCAAGGTATTTTGCTGGGACAACGATATCGAGAATTCCGATATTAACTGGCTCATCAGCAATTATCAGGCAGGACGGGTCATTGGAACCCAGGCCGCGGCATGGATCAATGACAAACTGGGGGGGACCGGGGAATACGCGATCCTCAATTACGATCAGGAGGAGATCCTCCTGGAACGGGGAAATGGTATTCGGGATGCCCTGCAGGAACTCGCGCCCCATGCGGTAAAGGTCGCGGATCAGCCCGCCATTAATCCTCGCGAAGGGATAAGTCAGACCGAAACCATCCTGGAGGCCTATCCTAACCTGAAGGTGATAGCCTGTATCGGCGGCGGCGGCGCGGTGGGCGCGAATAACGCGGTTAAGGCGGCGAACAAACTCACTGATAACTTTGGTATTTTCGCCGCGGACGCTACCGCGGAGGAAGTGGAGGCCATCAGGAACAACGAGGCTATCCGCATGTCGGTCCTGTTTTCGGGCAGCCCCCGGGCTAACGGTTATATCATTTACGGCTGGGTTAAGAAGCTGCTGAACAACGAGCCGGTGGATCGTAAGGTTATGCGGGAAATGATCCCGGTTACCATAAACAACCTGGAAGCGGCGGAGTAAACAATCGCCTGCGGCGGTATCCTGCAGGGTCTTGTACGGATACCGTCCCGCTACCATGCAAGGGGGTTTACCGGTATGGAAGATTTTGCGCTTCAGTTAAAAAATATTACAAAAACTTATCCCGGGGTGCTTGCCTTAAACGATGTTACCCTTGAGGTGATCCGGGGGGAGGTCCATGCCCTGGTGGGGGAGAACGGCGCGGGTAAGTCAACCCTGATTAAAACCTGTACCGGCGCAGTGGAACCGGACCGGGGGAAGATCGTGGTTAACGGCAAAGAATACCCGGCCATGTCCCCCCGGCTTGCGGAAGAGAACGGCATTGCGGTCATTTATCAGGAATTTAATTTGGTGGATGAGCTTTCCGCAGCGGAAAATATTTTTCTGGGCAAGGCTATCAGGAAGGGTATCCGCATCGACCGCCGGGCTATGGAAGAACGATCCGCGGAACTTTTCAGGATGCTGGATATTGCTATCAAGCCCCGGGAACTGGTGCGGAACCTTACGGTGGGGTATCAGCAGTTGGTGGAGATCGCCAAGGCGGTTTCCGAAAAGGCGAAGATACTTATCATGGATGAGCCTTCCGCACCCCTGACCAACGCGGAAGTGGAAAAAATGTTTGAAATGGTAGACCGGCTTAAAGCCCAGGGAGTTACCATCATTTATATTTCTCACCGCATGGACGAGATTTTCCGCCTTTCCGACAGGATCACCGTTATGCGGGACGGCCGGAAAATTGAAACCATTGCCACTTCCCAAACAAACGTGGAACACCTGGTTACCGCGATGGTCGGGCGGGAACTCAAAGAGACCTATCCTGCCCGTAAGTCTTCCGCTGTTAAGGAGGCGGTGCTTCTGGAAACCCGGCGCCTTTCGGGGAACGGCCTTAAAGATATTTCTTTTAAGGTTCACCGGGGGGAGATTCTGGGTTTTGCCGGACTCATAGGCGCGGGCCGGACGGAACTGGCCCAGATGCTTTTCGGCGTGCGGCCGGGCACCTCGGGGGAGATAGTATTTAAGGGAAAGCCGATAGCTCCCAAAATACCCCGGGACGCCATCAACAGCGGTATCGCCCTGGTGCCGGAGGATCGCAAACGCCAGGGGGCGCTGCTGGAAATTGACATTAAGGGCAATATCAGCATGACCATTCTGGACCGCATATCCCGGATGTCGGTGGTCAACAAGGGACGGGAACAAAAAATCGCGGAAACCTATAAGGACAGCATGAGGATCAAAACCCCGGACCTGTTTCAAAAAATTAAAAATTTAAGCGGCGGTAATCAGCAAAAGGTTATTATCGCCCGGTGGCTGGCCGTGGAACCCGAACTGATCATTCTCGACGAACCTACACGGGGTATTGATGTGGGGGCCAAGCACGAGATTTACAAACTTATCAATGAACTGGTGGAAAACGGAAAAACTATTCTGATGATTTCTTCGGAAATGGAAGAGCTTATGGGAATGGCGGACCGGATCATCGTGCTTGCCGAGGGCAGAATAAGCGGCGAGATTGACCGAAAAGATTTTAATCAGGAATTAATTATGAGTTATGCGTCCAGAACAGAAAAGGAGGCGGTATGAGTACCGAAAATTCCCCTATGAAAAAACAGACAAAAACGGATCTTGTTAAGAGAATTCCCGGTGTGGTCAAAAACTACGGCATCTATCTTGCGCTTTTATGCATCCTTGTTTTTTTCAGCGCCGTTACCGGCGGTAAGTTTCAGCGGCCCAACAACATACTCAATGTGATACGTCAGGTTTCCATGATGGGCATCGCTTCGGTGGGAATGGCCTTTGTGCTGCTCCTGGGGGGTATCGACCTGTCTATTGGTTCTACCATTACCCTGGTCAATATTGTGGCGGCCTGGTTTATGGTTAAGGCAGGCATACACCCGGTCCCGGCCTGCCTGACTGCCCTTGTCATGGCCGCGGCGGTCGGTTTTTTTAACGGATGGGTTATTGCCAATATCAAGATGCCTCCCCTCATTGTCACCCTCTCCACTATGACCATTCTGGAAGGACTCGCGTTTATTATCTGCGGGGGTGTTCCTATCTTCGGATTCTCCAAGGATTTTGCCGTCATCGGGCAGGGTTACCTGGGGCCGGTCCCGATTCCGGTCATTATTATGGCGGTGATTCTGGCCGCGGGCGCTTTTATCCTAAACCAGACCTATTTCGGCCGTTACTTTTACGCGGTTGGAGGCAACGAGGAGGCCGCGGCCCTTTCGGGGATCAGCGTGAAACGGGTTAAGTACCTGGTGTATACCCTGTCCGGCTTCTTCGCAGGTCTGGCCGGCATTGTGATGCTCTCCCGTACCATGTCCGGCCAGGCCCTGGCGGGTAAGGGATTCGAGTTCGACGTACTCACCGCGGTAGTTTTAGGCGGGGTCAGCGTGAACGGCGGATATGGCAAGATTTCCAACGTGGTGGCTGGTATCCTGATCCTCGGTGTTCTGAGTAACGGCATGGTGTTGATGAACATTACCCAGTATGTGCAGATGGTGATCAAAGGATCGGTCCTGCTGCTGGCGGTAGGCTTCGACTGCTACCAGAAACAGAGGAAAGGCGTCTAGCGGCCCTGTTGCGCTTGTGGATTTTTACGTTATTTTGTACCGCAAAAAACGCAAGCGCGCTATGCCCCCATTATTTATTCTTTTTTATCTATTATTTGATATTTGAGGCTGTTCCCAAACTCCCTGAAAGGACAGGACATCGGTGTTTACTCTGAGAACGAAGCCTCATACAGGAAATCAGAATCAAGGGCGGCGTACATTATGCGGCCTGTGGCACTGCCCCGTTTCTTTTTCACCTTCATTTTTCTCAGCCGGTACTCGTCTTCCCGAAATACTATGTCCAGCATCCATTACAACTGGTTTTCTATCGACCAGTGTCCTCGTATAGAGTTCAGGAATTCCTCCACCCGAACATCTCCGCTTGAACGGTAATGTAATATCCCGACATGATTGCAACAATGGGTAGAATGAGGAAACACTGCTGCATACCGTCATCAACAAGGGAAAACAGGGGGCCCCAAAACGTAAAGGGGCAACGGCATTGCTTCTTACCAACAAAGGATATACCGATGAAATGCTCATGGACCGGGTTGGCATTATCCAGGGGAAAGAGGAGGCGCGGCTTATCGCTCTGGTAGGTGGACCGGCGCGGGAAGACTGTGCCCGCTGGATCTTGCAATTATTAGAGGATGGATATCTGGGTAACCCCTGAGAACAGGGACACAAAAAGGGTGTATCGGGAAACCATCCAGCAGCTATTAAAAAAAACGAGCTTAAACCCTGGTAAAACAGGGAATGGTGCATACCGTCGGAAGCGAACGGGGAGTTTGTAGCCTGCAGGGAGGATGTGCATGATGGGTACATCCAGGAACAGGACACCAACCGTCCATTGGCCTACATGGATGAGTGTCCGAAACGGTTGCTAGAGACCGTTCATACTTAATACAATTGATATACTCAGGATATGCAATGAACCCAGCAACAACGGAAAAAGATGCTCCCTCTTTTCCCAAAGCTGCGGGGAAAGGTAAACGTCGATAAGGGCCGGTTTCTTGACGCTCTCAGCTATAGCGGCGAGAACGGCAACCCTTCGACTCCTGGCATACCAGCTCTACCTCGGTGGGCCCAAAACGGGGTACGAGAACGGACGTTTCACGCCCTTGAGGAAGAACCGATAAGGGACTGGCGGATACCGGTGGTTTCCCTGGATGCACGTTCGGTTCAGGTACACCCTGACGGGAGCGGGGCATTACCAAAACGACCCGCAGGCAATGGGACGATCTGAACCCGACGATACCCCTGATGGCGGCTGACAACACCGGTTCCCTCGGTTTTTTGTTATCCGGGGGAGAGACGAGTGAAAGGGTGGGGGGAAGCGGGCCACTGTCAACAAGTTAAGGGATAGACACCCTCCCAAAGCCGTGATAAACCGGAATATGGGAGGATAACATGGGAAAAAGACTTGTTTTGAAATGGTTCGAGGCCTGTTAGAAAAAG
>JAITEL010000016.1 GCA_031282065.1 Treponema sp. | reverse complement strand
AAGTCTTTCCATTTCCCTTTACAACTCATCCAGCCGAGTTCCTCCTCGGTCCACACCTCCCGCCGTTCTATCCGGCCATGTCCCTTCTCTAAACCACTCCGCCACACATCATGCGGCGGCTCTTTTTCCCATCCCTCCTCGATATACTCAAAGTATTCCTTCACTTCCCGGTAGGTCTCCGGCTGGTTCTCCTTCACGGAAAGCACATAATCCGCCCCTTTTTCCCGGATCTTCTCCGCTATCTCCCGCTGACACCCCATCGCGTCTATTGTTATCGTATCCCCCGTCACCTCCAGCCGGTCCAACAGCTCCGGTATCGCCGTGATTTCATTGCTTTTCTCTTCCGTCGCCACTTGCCCCACAACCAGATCCCGCGCACCCACCCACGCACTGACAATATGGGCCGCCTTCTTCCCCTTCCCCTTGGACCCACTCCCGCATATCGTCTTCCCATCTATGTTGATCTCCCGTCCCCCCGCCTCTCGCACCTCATCCAGCCATTGCCCCAGACAGGCCGCCAGTTCTATCGGGTCGATCCGGGCAAACAACCGGGCAAACGTCTTTTCATCGGGTATCCCATTCGGTAATTCCAGAAAGGTCTTGAAGAAATCTGCCTTCGCATTGCCAAAGTCCTCCATGACGCGGTATTCACCCCATCCCGCTAGCACCGTAGTTAGCCCGATTGCCAGAACGTCAATCAGCTTATGCAACAGATGTCCCGATTGCCGCCTCCAGTCAGTTATTCCGCCCAGACTTTCCTTCAGCCGGTCCGCTTCTTCCTTCGTGATCTCCATATGTCCCCTCCCTTGGGTACTTCATAGTATCACACCTTTGCGTGGAGAGGTTTTTAAATGACGTTGCCCTGCCTACCGCATGGTTCCCCTTGACAGGGTACTCGTATTTCCGTTCCTTCTTCCCCGCTACCTTCCTGTTTCCTTCCCTCAAGCTGCTGACAAGCATACTCGACACCATCATTATCCCGTGAAAATCCTGCCTGCTATGGTTCACCAGCCGTCCGCTGAAGTTCTCCTGCCCAAACGTTTGTTTTACCTGCCTGTATTTCGCTTCTATCCGCCGTCACGTATACTGCCGTTCGGGAAACCCGGCGGTCTCCATTACCCCTTGCTCCCCCTGCTCATCTTGTCTATGGGGAAATTGCATCCTCTCGGTACCTGCACCATACCGTAGGGGAGAATATCCCCTGTCGGGGGAGAGCGAAGCTGCGGGGAAGGGCCGAACACAGGAACACCCAGCCGCAGCTTTTTGGAGGATTTCATGCACCGTCCGTAGCGCCGTAACTTCCTTCCGCAAGCGGGCCGGTTCCTCCTCCGGGAAAAGGGGGCAAGCCCGTCCCTGCCGTTCCTTGTCTTTCTTTCCCTCTTGTTTCTCCTTTTCTGCTGGATGTGGAGCGCCATATTATTTCTCCAGTAAGTAAAGATATTCCGTTACATGAATATCCCGGGCGCCTTGTTCAGCAAGGCTTGACAAATTTCGGCAGCCGCGAAAAGTATTATAGGGTGTTTCCAAAACCTGAACGTTCCCTATTTTATTCAGCATCGTTTTCATTTCATCAAGAGAAATGAACCCTTCTGAGTTGAATGATATAAGAACAAATTTCGCTTTTATGTTTTTGACTAAATCGGCTAAAGCCGAATAAGCATATTGTTTTTTGTTATAAGCGGATCGATTCCAATCAGCTGGAATTCCAGAAATTTTACTGATGCTTTCAGGAAACTTATTTTCAAGTATCAGGTTGAGCATAAAATAATTTGAGCCGTAGGGATGCTGGTTATACGGCGGGTCAAGATACGCTAAATCCACTTCAGGCGCTTCTTTGACAATCAAATTTGAATCGCCGTTATACACTTTATACTCGCAATTAAAATTGCTGAGAACAGGAAAGGGCAGTACAATATCACCTTTTATACGCAAAAGCGCATCGCTGTTACTGCCGCCAAATTGTCCGATGCCGGTTTCCGTGTTTTTATGAAAACCCTTAAACACACCTGAAGTATTTGCGTGGATTGACGCCTCGGCGATTAAGGGAGCAAGAAAGTATTTTCGATAGTGAACAGGAACCGCGTCAATAAGCTTTCGCATGGTATCAATGTACATCGCGTTTCTGCGGGTATAGAAAACCCGTTCACCTTCCTGTATATCAGTATCATTTTGCGGGGCGTATAATTTGGCGACAATTCCCTCTTTCAAAGAGGTATTGGTAGTCTCCGCAAGGAGTCCTTGATACATATCCTGCAGGAGCGGCATATCTAATTCGTTTTTGTTTGACAAATAACATGCACCGGTAAGAGCGGCGTATTTTTCCAAATCATTAACCATAAGGAGCCGGGAAAATTGTTTGCAATGCCGCGCGACAACACCCGATCCGGTAAAAACATCGAAAATATCCAGCTTATCTTTTTGAAGACGGTTTTGAACAAGATGAATCCCTTTTGTGATAAAATCCAAAAGTGAACGTTTATTCCCGATGTAGGTTATGATTTGTTTTGTCAAATAGTCCTGATTTTCATATAAATCATCAAAAAGGTCCAAATTTGTAGCCGCCCCAGTCGAAGACAGGGGCTTAGGCTTGACCGGAACACGAGTTTTTTTGCTAAGCAGGGACGCAGACACCGCCATGCCTCCCATGCTATAGGGCTTGCCCGGCTTTGTAAAGAGGTCTCTCAAGGGGAAAAAAGCATACCGCCGAAAGACGCGGACGGCGGCCTAAGGAGGCTGCGCCGCTCAGTCTACCTTGAACTTCCCTACCTCGCTTGCCAGCACCTCAATGTTTTCCTTGTTGTCGTTGCTGAGGGTGTTGACCTTGCTTACCGCCTCGTTGATCTGATCCGCGCCGCTGGCCATCTCGTTTATGCCGCTGCTTATCTCCTCTGTGGCCTGACCGAGATTGCGGCTCTCGACCATGACCTGCCTGCTCCCTTCCAGCATCCCGGCGGAGGTGTCTTTGACCAGCTCGGTTACTTCGCTGAGGAGCCCCATGGCCTCAAGGATCTGCTTGCTGCCGGCGCTCTGTTCCTCCATGGCGCTGCGAATGTTCTGGGTTTGATCCGAAACAATACGCACCCCGGCATCTATGGTCTCGAACTTGTGCAGCACGCTGCCGGTGGAAGCGGTGATCGTGTCTATGGATTCCTTGATCTTATTCAGCACCTCCGCTATGGTCTTGGACTGTTCGTCGGAGCTTTCCGACAGCTTTCGTATCTCCTCGGCAACCACGGCAAAACCCCTGCCCACATCCCCGGCGTGCGCCGCTTCTATGGCGGCGTTCATGGACAGCAGGTTGGTCTGCCGGGCGATATTCTGGATCACCTCGTTGATCTCCATAAGCCCATCTCCTTCCCGCGCTATCTTCTGAATGTCCTCGACCACGTCCTCCAACCCGGTGCGCCCCACCTCAGAGGCGGTAAGCAGCTCTTTCACACTGTCTCCATTCTTGATCAAAGTCTGGGTAACGGAGCGGATGTTGGCGATCATCTGTTCTATTGCCGAGGAGGAGCGGGAAACACATTCGCCCTGGCGCAGGACGTACTCGGAGAGCGTGTTTATGTGCACGGTGATCTGTTCCATCACGCTGTTGGACTGGCTAACCGAGGCGGACTGATGGGCGATGCGGTCTTTGATGCTCCGTATGTTGGCGGCGATCTCGTTGATGGCCGCGGCGGTTTCACCCATGTTTGACGCCAAGTCGATGCCGATGCGGGAGAGCAAGGCGGACTGCTTCTTAATGGTAAGCACGAGGTTTTTCGTCTTCTCCAGAGTGGCGTTGAAGTAGCGGGCCATGTCGCCGATTTCGTCCCTGGACTGAAGCTCAATGGTTCTGGTCAGGTCGCCCTCGCCCTCGGCAATGTCTTTGAGGGTTGCGGTAATGGCGACTATGGGCCTGGTAATGCTGCGGGTACTGATGATGATGAGGACGGACATGATGACGAGGAAGGCCGCGCCGACTGCGACGCTGAAGACCATCATGGCGTCGACTCCTGCGGTGATGGTTTTGTCTTTGGTTCCCATCAGCACGGCCCAGCTCACCCCGGTGTCTCCTATGCTGAAGGGGTAGAGGATGACCTCGAGGTTTTGACCGAACCGGGGCGAATAGCGGGAATACCGGGCTTTTATGCCGTTGGTAACCTTGCGTTCGGCTTCGGCGCTCTGTTCTCCAAAGAAGCCGGCCTGTCCCACGGACAGGGGCTTGCCCACGTAATCGGGGTTGTCCGAGGCAATGACCGTGCCTTTATCCGAATACAGGGACATGGAGACTATGTCGGTTATGGCCGGGTCGTTTACCAGATTGTCGATAACCGCTTGGGTAAGGGCGGTATTGATGTTCATGCCGACACGACCCACCACTTCGCCGTTTGAGCGGCGGATGACCGGCACGCTCAGGCGCACGGTATAGGTATCCTTGCCGGCAATGGTGCGGGGGACCGGCTCCTCGATCATCTGCCGGCGCGCGTCAGAGCCGTTGATGAGCGCCATTATTTCGGACAGCTCGTTAAAGGTTAAGATTTCCAGGGCTCCGCTCTGCATGGTAAGCCACGGCGCCCACTGGCCGCTTGGGGTGTTGCCCGGAACGCCGATGAACTGTTCGTCCATGCCTGAGTCTATGGTATCCGGCTTAAAGACCGCGAAGATGCCCACAATATGTTCGTTTGCCAGAGTGATGGATTGGATGATCTGGGTGCAGGTGCGGCGCTGGTAGCCCGGGTCGGCGATACTGGTATAGTCGGCCATAGCTTGGGACAAGGTTTTTGCTATACTGAGGTAGCTCTCGTAGCGCATTTGTATTACCACAGCCTGTTCCGCGGCCAGACGTTCCTGGCTGAGCAAGGAGCTCTCCATCTGTATCGCAGCGGCGTAGCGCACTAAGATGACGGACAGGGTCAGGCCCATGGCGATCATCATGGCCATAATAATACCGGTCAATCGTATTTGTATTTTCATGTTCTTTCCCGGGATATCCTCAATTTTATGGCAAGCCCTTCCTCAGAGAAGGGATTGTAGGTTTCACGGTATGATCTCCGAGGCGATCTCGCTCCAGGGACCGTCTTCACCTTTGGCATTTTCCCATTTCAAGGCGATGTAGGCCCGCTTGCCCCGGTCGGTTTCACGAAAGGTGATGATGCACGGCCACCGGGTGGCAAAGACCGATGCGGGGAGCTCTTCCTGGACCGAAGGCGCCTGGTCAAAGACGCCGTAGTGAATCCGTACTCCTGCGGCTTCAGGGGGCTTGCTGCCCTTTCTGCCGTCCCCTTCCTGGTAGATAATGCCCAGCATACCCGCGCCATTTTGGATGATGGAGTAGCGGGGGTAGGTGCTTGGCCGGGGCTTGGGGCTGCGGGTTTTGTCCGCCACATGAAGACCCAGTTCTTTTCGCTGGGCATTGGTAATGAGGGGGTTTTTCAAACGGAAGCCCACCATGGCCCGGATTTTTGCTTTGAGGAGGGCTTTCGCGGTATTTTTCTCCTCCACGATGACCGAGGTCCGCCCCGGGCTTCGAGCCTGTTCGTACAAAGACGTGAAGTCAGACAAGGCGGTTTTTACCCCGGTAACTTCTGCTTCGGGGATACCCCATTTTTCTTTGTTCTGCTCCAGCTGCCCTACGAAATTATCCCCCCAGGGGATAAGATCCGCTTCCGCATCAGGAAGATATTTGTTACTCATAGCTACTCCTTTTTATGTGTTATCCGTATCTTGCACCGCCCCGAGCGCAGCCTCCGCCGCCCCGAGCGCAGCCTCCGCCGCCCCGAGCGCAGCCTCCGCCGCCCTCAGCGCAGCCTCCGCCGCCCTCAGCGCAGCCCTTGCCGCCCTCAGCGCAGCCTCCGCCGCCCTCAGCGCAGCCTCCGCCGCCCTCAGCGCAGCCTTCGCCGCCCTCAGCGCAGCCTTCGCCGCCCTCAGCGCAGCCTCCGCCGCCCTCAGCGCAGCCTCCGCCGCCCTCAGCGCAGCCTTCGCCGCCCCGAGCGCAGCCTTCACCGCCCCGAGCGCAGCCTTTGACAAGCACCGTATCATTTAAAACCCGTAGGCATTGTATCTATACTAGATCGCACGTTGCACTAATGCAAGAAAAATTCAGGAGAAAAACAGCGGAAATTTCTCCGCTGCCCTCTAAGCCCTTGCCCATTCAGGGGGAGACAGGTATAGTAGTCCTAGTTTGTCTGCACTTTTTAAATAAGAAACAGGATGATGGTATGTCCGGGAATCTGAAAAAGGGAGCCGTTCAAAAAAACAAGACAGGAGGAGGAGTCTGTTTATGGTTAAAGGCGTCGCTCAAGAGAACAATACATTAGGACTTGCCTGTCTATGGACAGGCGCTCTTATCGGGGCCATCCCGCCTATGCTGGGCGGCATACTTCAGAGCGGCTTTTCCCTGTCCGCTATCGCCCTCATCGCGTTCTTGGGCATAGGGATTGTCGCCGTCTACATGGCTCTTATCGGTATGCACAGCAGCGATACCGCGCTTTCCATACACGACACCGCGGGAACGGCAATGGGAACAATCACCGCCCAAGTCCTTGTCAGCCTCCCCATTGCCGTTGCAAGCATAGGCTGGTTCGGCATACAAGCGGCTACCCTGGGCGCGGGTTTCAGCACAGCCGTGCAGAATATGACCGGTCTGTCCATTCCTCCAGCCATAAGTACCTTAGTGTGGGGCGGCATAACCGCATTGCTCGCCATGCAGGGCTTTAAGGCGCTTACATACTTCAATTACGTTCTTGTGCCCCTGGGCTTGGGAACCCTTATCTATGCGGCGTATACCCTAAGCAGAAACGGCGGACTTGCGGCAATCTTCGCCTACCGGCCCGCTCAAGGCATGCCCTTTCTTATGGGGCTTAATCTGGCTGTCGGCTCCGTGGCCCTCACCGGTATTCTTGCCGGGGATTACTTCAGGCATAGCAACAAGCGCTCAAGCGTCATGCTCAGCACGGCCATGATCATTCCCACCCTTACGTTCATGTTCTGTTTAGGCGCGGCCGGTATTATTATAGCCGGTCAATCGGATACGGCAACGCTGTTGAGTCAATGGGGGCATCCTGTGGCGGGGCTGCTCCTCCTCATCCTCACCACGCTGAGTATTAACTCGATAAACGCCTATTCTGGGGGCTTGGGCGTCTTGAAGATGCTGGGCTTTGACGAAAGCCGCTTCAAGATCACCACCGGCATTGCCTGCGCCGTGGGCGCGCTGCTGGGCGCTTCGGGCATACTGTCCCTGTTCTCTTCGTTCCTGTCCCTGATCTCTTCCCTCATACCGCCGATTGCCGGCGTGGCCATCGCCTCCTACTGGCTTTCGGGGACGGCAGGGAAGAGCGCGCCTCCCCCCGATCCTGTGGATATACGCATCCCCGGTGTCGTGGCCTTTGTTCTGGGCGTGATCACGACCTATATAACCGGTAACCTCATCCCTTTCTTTATCCCGGCTATCAACGGCTTGGCAGTTTCCCTCTGTTCCTACAGCCTCCTTACCAGCTTCATGCCGCAGGAGACGGCAAACCGGAACTTCTCCCTGGGCAGCAAGCTCCTAGGCGGCTTTATCGCCTGCGCGATCATTACTGTTGCGGCAGGCGGCTTGGGTATGTCCGGCTTGGCACAGATAACCACCGCTGAAAACGCGGCTCAAAGCAAGGACATTACCACCATGACCGCCATTGTCATGCTCGTCGGAATTGCGCTGGCTATAGGTATGGGGGTCATGTTCACCGGCTTAGTGGCTAAACCCATACGCCACGCCTTCGGGCTGCTCAAAGGTATTGCCCAAGGCGACCTGACCCAAGAGATTACCAGCACCAGCAACGACGAGATCGGGCAGATGATGTACTTGCTTAAGGAGACCCAGCGGGGGATAGGCACCCTTATCGCCGCGGTTGACCGTAAAGCCCTCTCCCTCAGCGAGGTGGGGAATGAGCTGTCCACTATGATGGCTCAATCGGCAGCGGCGGTAGAGCAGATCACGGCCAATCTCCAGGGTATGAACCGCAAGACCATGACCCAAGCTACCGTGGTGAATGAAAACAATACGATTATGACTCAGATCATTGCGAACATCCACAGCATAAGCCGGCACATTGAAGAGCAATTGAACAGTGTTTCCCACGCTACAGTAGCGGTTGAACGGATGACCGAGCACGCAAGTACCATAACCGAGAGGTTGACCCATAACAAGGACAACGTACAAGACCTCGCCCAAGCTTCGTCTGGGGGCAAGACGAGTCTCCTGAGGATTTCCAAAGACATTGAGGAAGTCGCCGAGGAGTCGGCTAATCTATTGAAGATAAACTTGATGATCCGAACCATCGCAAGCCAGACCAATTTTTTGTCCCTGAACGCCGCCATAGAGGCGGCTCATGCCGGAGTTGCCGGTGCGGGATTCGCAGTGGTGGCCGATGAGATTCACCAGTTGGCACAGTCTTCGGCGCAGCAGGTTACGATTATTTCCCGCGCCTTGAAGCACATTACCACATCCATAGAGAGGATTCACGGGGCAATAGGGCAGATTATTGTCCATTTTGAAGAGATAGACCAGCGGGTAGGCATGGTGGTCAAGCAGGAACAGCAGATCTTGAAGACGATGGAGGAGCAAGATACAGGATGTAAAGAGCTGATGGGCATGATAAGGCTTGCCCAGGACTTGAGTCAGCATGTGCAGGCTGAGTCTGCAGTTATGCTCAAGGGGAGCAAGGACGTGCTTATGGAGAGCAAGAATTTGGAAGACTTGAGTGCCGATTTGACCAATGGGATGGGGGAGCTTACCACGGGCATGGGTCAGATCAACATAGCCATTTCCCGTGTATCCGAGATAGCCTGTGAAAACAAAGAAAGTATTGCCGTCCTCGTTCAATCGCTATCCCGCTTTAAACGCTGAGGCTGTTTTGCTGTGAACAGCGGCCCTCCTGAAGCTCTAGGTTCAGCCCCTTTGTTTCCGTATCCTTACTGCCCTACAGGGGCTTTAAGCCCGGGGGGGAAAAACAGGTTCCTCCATTACTATTAAGAATACCCTATGGATCGCGCTGAACTGTTACATAAAATAAGCACCTTTCCCTTGATAGCCTCGGTCTTGGCGGAATACCTGTGGTCCGGAGATTTCCCCTCGATCTTCAAAGGTCAGGGCATTGAAGCGGACGAGGTCCGGCATTACCAGCGGGGGGACGATGTGCGGACCATTGACTGGAATGTGAGCGCCCGCTTTGGCACCCCCTATGTAAAACGCTACCGGGAGGACCGGGAGCTGCGGGTGTTTCTCCTGGTGGATTGCTCCGCCTCCATGTATTGCGGCAGCACGCCCCTGAGCCGCTATGAGCAGGCCCTCCTGTGCGCCGGCTTAATCGCCTTTTCCGCAAACCATGCAGGCCAAAGCCTGGGGGCCCTGTTTTTTGACCGGGCCATCAGCCACATCTTCCCGGCCCGCAAGGGAAGAGCCCATATCATGGCCATTATAAGCCGGGCTCTCTCGATTAGGGCCAAGGCCGGAGGAAGCGATCTGGAAGCAGCCCTTACAGGCGCAGGAAGGCTCCTCAAACAGCGGGCTCTGGTGGTGGTGATATCGGATTTTCTCAGTATCCATTGGGAACAGGCATTGGGCAGGCTCTGCCATACGCATGATGTCATTGCCTTACGCATAGAAGACCCCCTGGACAGGGATATGGCCGGCCTGGGGCTTATCTCCCTGGAAGACCCGGAGACCAGGCTGGCCTATCAGGTACCTGCCTCCTTCCCCGGCTTCCGTGCCGCCTGGTCAGCCTGGCATGAACAGCACTACCGCTCATGCCAGGGGATATGCCGGAGCGCTGGAGCGGCTTTCCTGAATATATCCACCGGGGATGATGCCCCTGCCCAGCTTATCCGCTTCTTTGGGAAGCGGAGCATTCCCCGGCAGCGGGGGCCCCGGAAATCCTCTGGGAGCAGCCTATGAAGGGGCAGGTATGGATGCTTCTGGGCGCCTTCCTGGTTCTGGCCCTGCCAAGGGCCTTCCCCCAAGCCGCGCTTCCCGCAGCAGCGCCGGGGGAGGCTCCCTATCTCATCCCCCAAACCGTTTTTGTAGGGGATCCCGGCCGTTTGGTAATCCCCCTGGGGCCGGCCTTCGGGGATTTTCAGCCCTTAGTCCTGGAGAAAGCCGCACTCCCGGCCTCACCGGAAGAGAGCGGCCTGGTCATACAGCGGCTTGAACTGGAAAACCGTGCGGGCCAGGTCCGCCTCCTCATTGATTTTATCGCCTATGCCCCGGGCCTGCTCAGCCTGCCTGAGCTGCCTATCCCGGACCTGCAATCCCGGGGGCTTTCCCTTGCAGGCCTGCGGGTAGAGATTGCCTCCCTCCTTACTAAAGAAGACCGGGTCCTTTCCGAGGTCCTGCCGCCGCTGGTGATGCCCGGTACGGCCCTGCTCATCTATGGAAGCAGCGCGGGGATCCTGGCCCTGCTCCTGGGAGGAATCGCTTGCCGCATGTGGGGACGGCATAGCTTGCGGGACATACAGGAACGGCTCAG
Source organism: Treponema sp. (assembly GCA_031282065.1). GTDB lineage: Bacteria > Spirochaetota > Spirochaetia > Treponematales > Breznakiellaceae > JAIRLU01. Next base: position 15,343 of record JAITEL010000016.1, on the reverse strand, counting down.
GCGGCGGCATCTTATCCGGGCTATGAAGCGCCTCCTGCGGAAAGGAAGGAAAGACCTGCAGAATACCGCCCCCGGAGACATCCTGCGCGGCCTATCCGGGGACTTCAGGCATTACCTGGGCCTGTTTACGGGTATGCCCTGCCAGGCTATGGATGCCGGGGAATTGCAGGCCCTGCCGCCCCTCTTGCCTGCAGCCGGCAGCAGCCTGCTTTCCGGGGCCTTCCTCTGCCCTATCTTCCGCCGCTGTGATGCCCTGCGCTTCAGCGGTACTCCCGTAAACCAGGGGGAACTCCTTAAGATTCTGGAGGAACTGCAAGGCTTTACCCAAACCCTCGACCGGACTGATAAGGAACAGAACCGGCTGGCCCTGTTGCCCTGGTTGAAGCCCAAGGGGAGCGCATGAATATCGGCTTTGAATATCCCTGGCTGATCCTGTTCAGCCTGCTGGGTTTGATCCTGTACTGCGGCCTATCCCGGCTGTTCCGGGATAGGTACACGGTCCGCATTCCCTTAGGCCCCCCGGGAGGCACCCCCTTTAAGCCTCCCGCGAAGCTCGGCTGGTTCATACGCCTGCTTCAGGGGATGGACCTCACCGGCCTGTTCCTCCTGGGTATTGCTGCCGCAGGCCCCCTGCGTATATCCACTGAAAGGGTTTGGCTCAACCGCGGCGCGGATATCATCTTTGTGGTGGATGTAAGCCCCAGTATGGCGGCCCGGGATATGGAAAACCAGAACCGTTTTGATACGGCCCGGGATCTGGTCCGCAGCTTTGCCCTGAGCCGGCCTTCCGATGCCCTGGGCCTGGTGGCGGTAGGCAATGACGCAGCCCTCCTCCTGCCTCCCACGATTGACCGGCGAAGCCTCTTTTCCCGGCTTGAAACCCTGCATATCGGTGAATTAGGGGATGGCACTGCCCTGGGTATGGGTCTTGCCATTGCCGCGCTGCACCTCAAGGACTCATCCGCTCCCCGCAGATCCGTGGTGCTCATCACCGATGGGGAGAACAATGCCGGGGCCCTCCATCCGGAGACTGCGGCGGCCCTGCTGCCGGAACTGGGAGCCGGCCTGTGGATCATCGGGGTGGGCAGCGGCGGGGAAGTACCCATTGACTATGTGGACCCCCTCACCAAGATACGCCGCAGCGGCACCTTTGATTCCCGCTTTGATCCGGAAACCCTCAAGGCCATTGCCCGCAAGGGGGAAGGGTCCTATATCCCCGCGCCTTCAGCACAGTCCTTTGCCCATGCCTTTTCCCGGATCCATGAGGGAGAACTGATCATAGGCCGCTCAGGAACCCTCGTCCGAACCCAGGGCATCCAGGGGACCTGCATCATCCCGGCCCTCCTTATCCTTGGCCTGCGGGGGCTTATCCGCCGGTATGGAGGGAGGGCCTTGGTATGAGTGTTGATACGCCCCAGGTCCTATATGCGTTTGTGCTGTATATTCCCCTCATCATCTTGGAAGTCCTGCACTACCACCGATGTAAGCCCTTCGTGGATGCTTTTATTGCCGCGGCGGGCTCCGGCGATCTGCCCCGGCAGGGCCTTATCAGGGAATTCCGGCATCGCAGGATGGCCACGGCATTGCTTTGGGGTATCTTTCTCGCCTGTCTCATCATCGCCTTAGCAGGCCCCCGATGGGGAAAGCAGCTGGTCCTGGAATACCGCCGGGGGGTGGATGTGGTATTTGCCCTGGATCTCTCCCGTAGCATGGAGGTAAGGGATGCCCCGGAGGGACCTTCCCGGCTTGAGCGGGCCCTGGATATAGCCCGGGAAGCCGCGGAGGCTGCCGGAGAAATCCGCCTGGGAGTGGCCATTGCTAAAGGCCGTGGTGTTCTGGCGCTTCCCTTAACCTACGATACCGGAGCGCTGAGGAGTTTTCTGGAGGGACTTTCGACTTTGGCCATTACCGGCTGGGGCACCAACCTGGAGGCCTTGATCGATGCGGCTGCCGGGGCCTTTCAGGAGGGCTTTCCCACCGGTCGGGAGATCATCCTGTTTTCCGATGGAGAGGCGCTCTCAGGCAGCCTCCCGGCGGCCATAGACCGGGCCGTGAACGCGGGGATTAGGGTAAGCACGGTAGGGCTGGGGACCGAACAGGGCGGACCGGTTCCCCCTCCACAGGTCCTTGCAGAACCGGGCTTTCCTGCTCAAGAAGAAGCCGCGGCGGTCAGTTACCGACGCAGTGAGCCTTTACAGAACGCCGCTGAACGGACCGGAGGAGTCTACCTGGATGGCAACGAAGCTGATGCGGCGAAGCGGCTCTTAGACCATATCCGATCCCAGGGAGGTACCGCCGGGATGCGGGGCACCCATGGGGAAACCCAGGCACGCTGGCGGATCTTTGTCATAGCCGCACTCAGTGCTTGGGGGCTCGCCAAAGCACTGAATAGCAGGAGACGGCAGCATGGGTAACGCGCAGCGCCCGAAGAGACGGAGCAGGCCGGGTCTTGGCTTGGCTATGGTGCTCCTCTTCCTAGCCGGTGCTTGTTCCCGAGAAAGCATCCCCAGGATAGGGCGGGCCATTCCGGGGATGCTCCGCATCATGGAGGGGAATTTCTTCTATGCCCGAAACCAGTATACCCAGGCCATAAGCTCCTACTTACAGGCCCTTCGCTATGCCGAAGCCCGGCCCTATGGGGAATTCGGCTTGGGAGTGGTGTATTACGCCTTGGATGAGGAAGCCTCTGCACTGGAGCGCTTTAGCGCCGCCGCAGAGGCTCTCCAAGAGCTGAGAGGGAAGGCTTCTGCGGAATGGGTATACCGGATTCACTACAATAGGGGGGTGGTTTATTTTAAGGAAGGGGATTATACCCGGGCCGGGGCAGCCTTTAGGCAGGCCCTGGAAGCCGACGGCAGCCGTATTGAAGCCAAGCGGAACCTGGAGTTAAGCCTCTTAGCTCTGGCTCAGGAAAGGAGCAGCGCCCCGGTTTCCCCTCAAGTGGAAACGGGAACCCAGGCCCGCCCTGCTGCCCTCTTTGAATACCTCCAGAAAAAGGAGCAGAACCAATGGAAAAGCCGGGAATGGATCGAAGCACTTCCCATTACAGGACCCGATTATTGAACCGGAAATACGCAAGCCTCGTGGTCTTAGTACTCACCCTGCTGTCCTCATCGGTCGCACAAGAAGCCGGGGAGCAAGACCTGGACCAGGCCGCCCTTGAGGCAGGTGCCGAGGCAGCGGATGGACTGGATATCCAGGAGCCGGGCTTGGCTTTAGGGGTGGAACTCTATGCCTACCCTGAAGTGCCGCAGGTGCACAGTACGTGGATAGTGGCGCTCTTGGTGGATTACCCCGTGCCTGAGGAGATCCAGGTCAAGCATCCCCCTTTGCCTGAGAGCCTTACTTTGGAGCGTATCCGTACCATGCCGCATCGCATACGACCGAGCCTGGAAGTCGGGAAAGTGCAAACCCTGGTCGAATTTTGGTTCATTCCCCAAAAAGCAGGTGCCCTGAGCTTAGGGGCTTTTGAGGTGATCGCCCCGGATAGGCATGGCTTCACCGAGCCGGGCTCTTGGTATATCCCAGGGGAAACCCCAAGAGTCTACAGCCCGATTTGTTCCTGGCTGAAGCCGCCTCAGTCCCTGAGGATAGGAGAGACAGGAACCCTGGTCCTGCGCCTGCATGATTGGGATCCCCGTAAACCCTGGCCGGGGACCGCGCTGTTCCTGAATGAACTGCCGGAAGGGGCGCTTCTGGAAGCAGGCGCCTTGACTGCCCAAGACCAGGAACAGGGGCTGGTCCTGCGGCTTGAGGTCATTCCCCTGGAAGGGAGGGAATTCACCCTGAAGCCCCGGTACATAGCCTATGAGGGGCTGCGCATCAAGGTTCCGGAACTGCGCATCCCCCTAATCCCTGGGGCCCCTGCTCCTGCTCCAAGCCCTCAGCCAGCGGATACGCCCCCGCTTGCAGCCCGCGCCGGGGACTTTCCCTTTCCCCATCCTGCACCTCCGAAAGGCCCCTGGTTCCGGGCCGATTACGAAGCGGCCCTGCAGCAGATCCAAGACCTCTGGAACCAGGGAAAGATCCCCGAAGCCCTGGGGGAAATGCGCCGGAACGAGCGGGAAAACCTGGCCGGCCCTGCCTTTGCCCTCCTTCGCAGGGAAGCCGAACAGGTCTTGGGACTGAGCCCTGCCCAAAATGAGCCCTGGAGGCCACGCAAAGTCTACCTCCTCCTGGTAGGTTTGGGCCTGGGGCTCCTTGCCCAGGGTCTTGCAGCGCTCCTGGTCCAAAGGGTTTACACAAAGAGGCTCGTAACTTCCAGAATACCTCAAGGTTATAAGGGTATGCGTTTGCTCATGATCATGGGGACGCTGCTGTTGCTCTTTGCCCTCATAGTTCTTGGGAAACCCTACCGGGGTACGACTAGAGGGCAAGGGGTACTCAGGGCAGCGCAGGCCTACCGGGTGCCTGAAGAGGGGGGCATGGTAAGCGCTTCCTTTCGTGCAGGCGAGGCCGTACAGGTCTATTCGGCCTCGGATGACTGGGTGTATGTAGTGTCCTTTGAGGGCAGGCAAGGATGGGTACCGAGAGATACAGTGATTTGGTATTAAGGAGCGGTCATGGATTTTGGAGAGATTCTGGAGGCATGGGAACGGCAAACCGCGCGGGCCTGGGGAAAGCGGCGAAAGGCTGATGCCGGGCAGGGAGCGGTCCGGCAAGGCCCGGCCTCCCCCAAGCCCCCTTTAGAAAAGCAGCAGCAAAAAGAGCATCCCTTGAACGAATGGCTTAAAGTCCATGAGGTTTATGATAAGGATGTGCTCCTGGATGCCCAGCGGGAACGCCCCTGGGAACGCCGCCATCGCTTGCTGCATACTCGGGCCGATGCGGTCATCGACCTCCACGGCCTTACCCGGGACGAAGCCTGGGATGCCTTGGAGCTGTTTTTTCTGAGCAGCCGGCGCCGGGGCTTTGAAAAGCTTCTCGTGGTGCATGGGAAAGGAAACCATTCGGGGAGCGAGTCGGTGTTGAAGTATCTGGTGAAAACCTTTATAGAAACCTGCCCCTTTGCCGGTGAAAGCGGTCATGCCCATGCCTCTGACGGAGGGACCGGCGTTACCTGGGTACTGCTCAAGGACCAGAGAAGCCCATAAGGATCCCTGCCGGCTGCAGGCACTCCCCAACTGCTTGAATAAGCCCTCAAAAGAGAGGATACTGATACCACAGTAAAGAAGCATAGCTGCTCTATAGGTGGAAGCTCATTGGAGGATACTATGAAAGCGCTTATTCTCGGTATTATCATTCTCTTTGGGGTGGTATTTTCAGTCTTACCTACCGGCTTGGGATGGGGGAAAGAGGTCTTGGTCTTTCTCAAAGGAGCCCTGCCGGTGATTGCCGCCTTTATCGGCCTTATCTCACTCTTTATCGGTATTGCAGACATCAAAGACCTGAATGAAGCAAAGAAAGAGGAAAGCCCTGGAAACGGGGAAAAAGACGCAGCCCCTCAGGAGAACCCTCGTTCTTAAGGTGCCGCTCCCTGCGGTTTATGGGGTGGAGAAGGAGGTTCTCAAGATATCCGGGCTCAAGACTATGGCTATCTTCCCTTCCCGCAGGAGCCGGCGATTATCCTCCAGGGAGTGTATCTGGAGTGCGTCTTGACGGTCTATGATGGGATCCGTTGGATAGATGCCGAAGACCCCTTGGGCGATGATCCGCAGGGGATTAGTACCTACCAAGCGAATCAGCTCCTCCTCAAGCCCTGAAGGGGTCGATTGAAATATCCTATCCCTGGACACATACCGGACGATACTGAGTACCTTTTGGGGATCTATCATGCTCTGTTCATATATGAGGTTCATATCCGTATCCCAAACCCTTGGAAACAGGCAGGGGCGGATACGGGCGCTCTCGTGTTTCCCGTGAACGGGTAAGACCTCATCCGCGATAATGAGGATCCCTGTATAGGGGATGGCCGGAACCGGAAGGAGGAGCCGTATACTATCGTGGGCTCGGCTATGGCGTATGAGTTCCCCGCTCAGACGCTTAAGGCTCAAGGTGTACTGAGCGGACAGAGCGGCTAAGTCAAAGCGTACTACCGCGGGAATCTTCTGGGCCGCTGCACTGACCCAATCGGTATGGCTTATGGGGAATTCCCCCCGGTTTAACAAGTCCCCCAGGGTATTCGCAGAATCAACCGGTATGGATAAGAGATAGGGTCGTACCAGATAGGGGTACTCCTCTTCGAGGATTTCCTCTGCCTGGATTCTCCCGGTAGGCAGTCGCAGCCCCGCAGACGCCAGATCCACGGTTACGGTGGCGTTAATTTCCATCTGTTCCCAATCAATAGACCCGCTAATGGCAACCTGGGGTTCCCCAAAAACAGACCCTGCCAAGACAAGGAGCAAACAGGAGCACATACGTGATTTCATACTTACCTTATCGGAGTTTTCAGCTGTTTCCCCTCATGGAGAATATCGTTCAATCCCATACCATTAGCCTGGGCGAGCTCCTCAGGAGCGATATGATAAGACCGGGCTATGGACCAGAGGGTTTCTCCTGGTTTTACCAGGTGTATGCCCTCAAAGTGCTCCCAGGCCACCGTGGTACCGGTGTTCAGCGGTCCTTGGATGTCCTTAAACGCGGGGATCAAGAGGCGAGAACCAATCTTGAGATACTTAGCCTGGGTCCCGGGATTGGAATTGAGGATATGATCCACCGATAGACCATAGTGCAGGGCCAGGGCAGACAGGGTATCTCCCGATTTAATGGTGTGAAAGTAATATTTGATCAGGGCCATATCATTGCGCTCTAATACCTCATAGATCGCCTGCGCATCTGCCGCTCGTACCTTGAGCTGGTAGTCGGGATCCGGAGGGGTAACGTTAAACAAGAGCTCCCGGTTCGCCCGTTTGAGATCCTCCACATCAACCCCGGCTGCCAAGGCCAGCAATCCGAGGTCTACGGTTCGGCCCACCGGGATCCGGATCCACTCAGGATCCTGGGGCCATACCGGCTCAACCCCAAAACGGCGGGGATTGGACATAATATAGGAGATGGCCAACAGTTTGGGTACAAAATGGATGGTCTCCAAGGCCAGCTCTTTTCGTGCAGAGAGGATCCAATAGTCCTTAACACCGGTTTTCTGGATGATCCGATTGAGGGCCCCCAGTCCGGCATTATACGCGGCCAGCGCCAAGGCCCAATCCCCAAGCTCCCGGTAGTTTGTATCAAGTTTGCTGAGGGCACCCATAGTAGATTTCCAGAAATCCATCCGTTCATCCACCCACTCGGTTACCTTCATATTATAGGGGGTGATACTGTTCTTCATAAACTGCCACAGGCCCACGGCACCGGATCTGCTTACCGCGGAAGAAATATACGCGGATTCAATCGCCGGCAGGTACATCAATTCAGGCGGTAGTTTCCTCGCCTCGATCTCCCGCCTAATAAAAGCCAGATAAGGACTGCCCCGGTGCATGATGGCCGTGAGCCATGCAAGTCCTTGGGGGCTGGAATACCGGCTGATGTACTGCTGGGTCAAGGGCTCATGAATGCCCCCTATGCCCTGCCATACCCGTGGAAGCTCCGGTTTAAGCCGGTTTGATTCGGCAGAGGCGACGTGCCGCAGGGGACGGAATTCCTGGCCCCTGTCGAGGGTCTCGATAAACAGGGCTTCCTCAGAGGCTTCTGCCCGAAGCTCACTCGCCGCGGAAAAGGCTTCTTCAGGAATGTCCAAGAGCAATTCTGCAGGAAGTTCAGGAAGCGGCAGGAAGATGTCAAAGTCGGGGGCGTCTCGTACCGATTCAGCATACAAGGAACTACAGGACATCACGGTACTGAGCATGAGGAAGAGGAAGGCGGCCTTACTCCTCAGCAATCGGCTTACCCGGCAGCCTAGGGGTAGTACAAACAGTACGAACATGCAATAGGTCATTAGAATTTCTCTCCGTAATAAACTCCTGCCCACTCCCAGCGGCCGTGGATATCAGGATTCAATGGGAAATAGATCTTTCTGAAATAAAAATACCAGGTAGAAATGAATTGATCCCAACCGGAGGTGCGTAAATAGGCCTCGGTAGCATTGGAACCCGTATCCAGGACATCGGCGTAGCGGATCTGATTGCCCCGCATAAAGTCGGTCAGGTTAAATTCCGCCATCCCCGAATCGTCCGTATCCTCTTGTGCCCAGGAACGGGCAAAAAAATTAACCTTAGCCTGGTACTGTCGCAGCCGTATGCTGTTTCCCTCTGCCAAGGCACCCTTGACCGCATTGACCAGGCTGTTGAGATTCTCAAAGGTCCAATCCTTGGGAGACTGGTTAAAGTCCACCAGCTGTTTGGCGTACTGATCCGCATGGGGAAAGCCCGGGATAATGGCCCCCCTATAGGGCAGATACCGGGTATAGGATTGGATGGCCCCATTCCAGTCTCCGATTTGTTCATAGGCCTGGCCCAGCATGAAGTAGGTCATCCCCAGATCAAGGGAATCAGAAAAACGGGCTATCAACTCCTCATAATAGGCAACCGCTTGTTCCGGATTATCCATCAGGGTGATGAGCTGGTTAAGGCAGGCTAAGTGGATAGATTGCCCTTCCACCACCAAATCAGGGTAATTTTTGAGAATCACATCGAAGTAGAGAGCCGCCACCGGGTATGCCTCTTGCTGAATATACCCATAGGCCACCATGAGCAGGTAATAGGCGTTATAGGGATCCTTGGGATTCTGGTTCGTCCGGGAGGTGAGGAAATTGATGAGTTTACCGTATTCCTGTAAACGGATATACCGGTTAGCGATCTCCCGGACCACGGCAAATTCCCCTTCTTTATACACGGCGGCATCTTGGGTTTCTCTGGTTTCAGGATTTTCTGTTTCCTGTGCTAAAAGGGTGAGCAGCTGGCGCAGGGCCTCCCTATCTTCCTGGGAACCACAAATATAATAGGGATCGAGCCGGGACAGTTCCGCTTGGTGCGGACCTGGGGCACAGCCGAGGATCATATTCGCCAAGATAAGCAAACACCCCATACCACAAGGGGCTATACTTCTTCTTCTCTGCCTTTTTACGTATGGGTACACGGTTCTGTTACTCATAAAGTTTCTTTTCATTTCATTATCGAACTTTTATACAAAAAATACATCCATAGGCCATCATCATGCAGGATAAACCTAAGCCGCAAAAAAATGCAGGGAGGCCAGCTCCCTGCACCCTCGAGTCAGCGTAGCTCGGGTTTTTACAGGCCCAGTAGGTACTGGTTCAGGATATTCTCCAGCCGTTCCTGTTTGCCGCTGGTAAGCCCCGCAGTCCCGTAAGATGAGCCTAGACGGGCCAGTTCTTCAAGGCTCAGTTCACCACGGGCGAAGCGCGCACCATTCCCTGTATCAAAGGATGCGTAGCGGGTTTTCACAAAGTTCCCCAGTTTCCCGTCACCCAGGATACGCTGGGCCACTTCCAGACCCACCGCAAAGCTGTCCATGCCCCCGATGTGGGCCTCGAAGAGGTCTGCCGGGTCCACTGAATTCCGCCGGATCTTGGCATCAAAATTGAGGCCCCCTGTGGTAAAGCCTCCGGCTTTGAGGATGGCGTGCATAGCCAGGGCCGTCTCATAGTAGCTTGAGGGGAACTGGTCCGTATCCCAGCCGTTCCGGGGCTCCCCGCGGTTGGCGTCTACCGAGCCGAAGATACCCAGACTTGCGGCGGTTTCAAGCTCGTGGACAAAATCATGGCCCGCAAGCTCCGCATGGTTGGCTTCGATGTTGACCCGGAAGTCCTGGTCCAGACCATAGGCCCGAAGGAAGCCTGCCACGGTTTCCACGTCGTAATCGTACTGGTGTTTGGTCGGCTCCATGGGTTTAGGCTCAATGTAGAAGGCTCCGGTAAAACCCTGTTTCCGGGCGTAGTCCCGGGCCATACAGAGAAACCGCGCCAAGTGATCCTTCTCTTTCTTCAAATCGGTGTTAAGGATGCTCATATACCCTTCACGGCCTCCCCAGAAGGTGTAGCCCTGTCCTCCCAGCTCAATGGTGGCGTCAATAGCAGCCTTAACCTGGGCAGCTGCAAGGCTCACCACGGCAAAGTCCGGGTTCGTGGCAGCGCCGTTCATAAACCGGGGATGACTGAAGAGGTTCGCCGTACCCCACAGGAGCTTGACCCCGGTGGCCTGCTGCCGTTCCTTGGCCTTGGCCACCAGGTTCTGCAGGTTCTGCTCACTTTCTGCAGGACTGGCCCCTTCTGGGGCCATATCCCGATCATGGAAGGCGTAGAATTCCACCCCCAGCTTGGTAAAGAACTCAAAGGCCGCATCCATTTTGTGTTCCGCCGCATCCATAGGGCTCTTGGCATTGGTGATCCACGGATGGGGATGGGTTGGGGCACCAAAGGGATCCGCCCCATCTGCGCAGAAACTGTGCCAATAGGCAACGGCAAAGCGGAGATGCTCCTTCATCTTCTTCTTACCCACCACTTTTTCAGGATCATAGAACTTAAAAGCCAAAGGGTTTTCACTCTTAGGCCCTTCGTAGCTAATCCTGCCAATACCGGGGAAGTACTTTTTGCTCCCCACAAAATAATCCGCCATAAAAACCTCCAAAAAAAGGACCTCCTCTAAAAGGCCCTTCACAAAGAAAACTGCTTAAAGGGTAAGGTCGGCCTGTTTCGACGGCCCCTTTACCGCTTATATATACAAGGGGCTCAAGGCCTCAAGGTAGCGGGAATATGTCTCATAGGCCTCATTGTAGGCTGCAACCGAAACCGCATCCGGGTGTATCCTGGCTCCTCCCGCTAAGATCACATGTTCCTCTACCAAAGATTCGATTGAGACCTGCTGGGCCTGGGCTTTTTCTCTTTTTTCCCATGTCCAGAGGGCCTGGATGGCTCCCCCTAAGGCCGCAGCTTCATCTCCCGCAGGCACCTGCACCGGAAGGTTCATCACCTGGGCGGCGATGGTTTGCCACAGGGGGCTTTTGGCCCCGCCGCCGATGAGCCTGATTTCTTTTGCCTTGAACCCCAAACGGCTAAAGCCCTCCAGACCTATACGCATCCCAAAAATCGCGGATTCCAGACTCGCCCGGGCAATGTTCTCCCGCTTGAAGTTGTCTGCGGTGATCCCGTTAAGGCTGGCCCGGCCATTGGGGAGGTTCGGGGTCCGTTCTCCGTTAAAGAAGGGTAATACCACCAGCCCTTCGGCGCCAATGGGCGCCTTGGCTGCCTGGGCGTCAAAGGCCTTCACGTCCAAAGCGAAAAGGGAGCGGAATGCTTCACTGGCCACGGTACAGTTCATGGTACAGAGCAGGGGCAACCAGCCGCCGGTGGAAGCGCAGAAGGCCGCGAGGTTTCCCGTGGGATCGATCACCGGGACTTGGGAATAGCCAAAGAGGGTCCCGGAGGTCCCCAGGCTCATGGTGAGGAAGCCGTCTTTCACGGCTCCGGTCCCTATGGCGCCCATCATGTTATCCCCGCCCCCGGCAGCGACGACGGCTCCCTGGGGGATGCCGAAGGTCCGGGAGGCCCCTTCAGAAACGGTCCCTGCCGCTTCCCCAGGCGCAAGCAGCCGGGGAAGATAGCCCCGGATGCTCGGATCAATGAGATCGCAGGCCCAGGAAGACCAGTAGCGGGTACGGACATTGAAGAGGGCCGTCCCCGAGGCATCCCCGTATTCTGCCGTGTAGTCGCCGGTGAGCAGGAAATTGATATAATCATGGGGAAGCAGGATATGCCGCAGCCGGGCAAAGAGGTCCGGTTTATGGTTTTTAAGCCACTGCACCTTAGGCGCGGTATACCCGGGCCGCATGGGAAGACCGGTCTGCGCGATGAGGGCCGCTTCGCCCCCTGCCCGTTCGGTGAGCTGGGCACATTCCGGGGCAGTGGACGTGTCGCACCAGAGCTTGACCCTGTACAGGGCGTGCCCCTCCTCGTCCAAGGGGACGAAACTATGCTGATGAGCGGAAACCCCTATGGCTGCAATGCTGGCGTTAAGGCCGGGCTTGCTTTGTGCTATCTGGGAAAAACAGGTTTTCAAGGCCGCTTCATACCAGGCAGCCTCCTGTTCCCGGGTGCCGTCATGCGCGGCAATCATATCCACCGGCGCTTGGGCTCGGGCCAAGACCGTTTTCTTTTCATAATCGTACAGGAGCACCTTGCAACTTTGGGTTCCCAGGTCTATACCGCATACTGTTTTCATAACATCCTCCTTGATCGTGATACTAACAGAAAAGAGCTGCCCTATCTATATACAGCTTGCGATAGCTCCCTCCAAGGCATCCAGATGCGGTTTGATGAGCGCAATGGGATCGGTTTTCTTCCTGAGCATGCTCAATCGTGGAGGAATGGGTATGGTTTGACCGGTGGCTTTTGAAATCGTTTCCGCTTCCCGGGCCGGGTGCCCCGTGGCAAGGATGACCACATGGGCGTCTCCGGCGGATACGTCATGGGCGGCCAGTATCCTCTCTGCTGCGGCGAAGGCCACGGCTCCATGGGGATCCAGGAGTATGCCGTAGTGTTTCCAGACCGTATCCATGATCCCCAGGGTTGTCCGGTCATCAATGGTCTCGGGAAATACCATGTTCCGCATCACCGCGGGGGCTTCCTCATAAAACGAGAGGAGCCGCTCGTAATTGGAAGGAGCGCTCACATCCAAGGCAGGGGAAACCGTGGCCATAGGCTGCCGGGGGGTAAAGGCCCCTCCTTTAAGGAAGCCCCCGAAGGCGTTATTCGCGTTCATCGCGGCGATGAAGCCCCGCACGGGCATACCGAACTTCCAGGCATACAGGCCGGCTATCAAATTACCGAAATTGCCGCAGGGTACGCTGAAGATCAAATCGCCTTTTAAGTGCTGCTTGAGTTTGATGAAGGCATAGAGGTAATAAAAGGCCTGGGGCAGGAGCCGTCCCGGATTGAGGGCATTGGCAGTGGAAATACCGTAGCGTTCTGCAAAGGGCCTGTCCTGGATGGCTTCGGTTACCAGGCGCTGGCAATCATCAAAGGTGCCCCGGACTTGAATGGGGATGATGTTCCCCCCTTGAGAAACAAAGGTAGCCGGATCCAGGCCCCGGATGGGGCCTGAGGGGTAGAGCAGGCAGGACAGGATGTTCTGCCGCCGGTAAAAGGCATGGGCGATACTGACCCCCGTATCCCCACGGGTCGCGGAGAGGACCATGCCCCGCCGGTTGTTTTTCAGCAGTTCCTCCATGACCGCGGCAAGAAAGGAGATGCCGAAGTCCTTAAAGACCCCGGTAGGGCCGTTATAGAGGTTCAAGAGGGAGAAGCGTTCATCCAGGCGCTGGATTTCCGGTTCAAAGGCAAACGCGCTTTGGGCTACCCGAGACGCGGAGAAGGGATTGAGTTCCCCCTGCAGCAGGGGAGGGGCAACGGTAGCGACCAATTCAGGATACGACGTATCGGCATCCATATACAGAAAGAACTGGCGCAAGTCCACCACTGAAGCCGGGACATACAGCCCCCCTTCCTGAGGCAGGCAACGGAGGATCGCATCCTTAAAAGAAACCACGACTTTATTTGATTGGGTAGATTTGAACTGCATGCAGTATCCTTAGCATATATGGGTTGCTAGGGCTTTGCCGACCTTCAGTATACTGACGCTGTATCGCTTATGATGGTCTTTAAGGCTCTGGATGCACCATACTCCTTACGAACATACAAGCCGACAGGTTCCTAGATAACGTTCACCGGGTAACGTTCATTGCTTACAGTGTACCGAGAGAAGCAGGAATCTGCAAGGGTATGCCTTGCCGTATCGAAAAAGGAAGATGCATCGGGGGGGACCGCCGGCTTTCCCGGACGCATGCAGCAAGAGATGCGGCCTCCGGGGGAAAGAGGCCCTGGGTATCCTGCCGGCGAAGACCTTCCGTTCCTCCCCATCCTTATGGATACTCCCCACAGGCTGCTGTGCGTCCTGGGATGGGGGTAAAACAGGGCGTTTCGGCCGCTTCCACGCCACGCGTGTGGTGAAAGCGGGATAGCAGTTCCTGCCGGTACGCATTTTCCTCATAAGGGAAAAAGAACCCTTCCAGATGAAGGCTGCGCTCATGGCGGCGAAGGCTGCGCTCATGGCGGCGGGAGCTGCGCTTAGGGCGGCGGAGGCTACGCTCATGGCGGCGGGAGCTGCGCTCATGGCGGTGAAGGCTGCGCTTAGGGCGGCGCTCATGGGGGCGGGATTCATGTTGAGGCAGTGTACGTTTGGCGTACCGGGGCCGCGCTTGGGACTTCGCCGTTTCCGGGTATCTTTGACAGCATCCTGATTCGCTCATATACTGTAAGCATCCGGTCTTTTCAGCAGTTGTAGGGATTGAAAGGACTGCGGGTACTTGGTTTTACGGGCAATAAGGACAGTGTGCCGGTAAAAACAGGGGAGCACACATAAAGGGATGGGGTTCAAAATGGCAATTATTACTATTTCCCGGGAATTAGCGGCTCTGGGCGACGAGACGGCCCATGAATTGGCAGAACTGTTACAGTACCGTTTCGTGGATAAAGGAACCCTGGAGACACGGATTAAATCTTTTGGCATTGAGGAGAGGAAATTGCGGAAATACGATGAGCGCAGGCCTTCATTCTGGGCATCCCTGTCCCAGGATAGGGATGATTATCTGCATTATCTTAAAAGTGCCATCCTCACCGAAGCCGGTCAAGGAAATGCGGTCATTATCGGCCGGGGGGCTAACGTGATTTTGAAAGACGTCCCTGGGGTACTGTCGGTTTTCCTCACCGCTCCCCTGGATATTCGTCTCCAGCGGGTCAAGAGCTATTTCCATTGTGACGATAAACGAGCCCGGCAAATCCTTGAACGAAGCGATAAGGATCGGGAAGGGTTTCATCATTATTTTTTTGAGATGGAGTGGCATGATTCGGGTCATTACCATATCAGCCTGAATACCGGACACCTCCACCCTTCCATGTGTGCGCAGATCATCAAGTACCTGCGGGACATGCTCATCACCGAAGAAGCAGAGTCCCAACAGGTCCTCCGTTTGCAGGAACTGACCCTAGGACAGCAGGTGAAACACTACATCCTCTATGAAAAGGAAATCCCCATTCATTTCCTGGAAACCGCAGTTTCCAAGAATCTTATAAGCCTCTATGGAGTGGTCGGTTCCCAGTCTATGGTGGAAGCAGCGGTTTCCGCAACGCAAGAACTGCTTCCCCTTATGGCGGTACAGTCCGAAATGCAAGTTGTCCAAGAATACAAAGTAATACCCTGAAAGCCCGTTCATCTACCTAAAAGCTGCGGTTTCTCTTGTATAATTTTCCAGGAATCATAAGAAGGCGGGTTCATCTCCTAGTATTCAGACATGATTGTAATTGTGGGATGACCTGTTTTATAATGGGCGACATAGAAACCAAAGGGGAGGGGATTTATGCCACAGAAGAAATACAAGGTAACACTCACGAAGG
>JAITEL010000169.1 GCA_031282065.1 Treponema sp. | reverse complement strand
AGGAAAGGGCTGCGATTCTCAAAGACAGAGCTTATGCACAAAATTGTTGTCGCCCTTGCTATAAACGTCTGGTTTTTTGGGAGAGTATGTTTGTTCCAATAATTATAGAACATTACCCGGCAAAGATCGCTTCGATGCCTTACCACCACTGCCAGTCATGGGCGTTAAACCCCCGCTGGGGCCTTCGGCTTTTTTATAGGGAGGGCCACGCCCCGTCATTGCCAGCGCAGCAAAGCAATCCATGGCGCGGACTGCCCTGTCTGGATTGCTTCGGGCTTCGCCCTCGCAATGACGAAAGCCCCCGCCACCCCTCGGATGTGCGTCATGATCACCCCAAGCTTCAGGCAAAGGGCGCTTCGATCCCTTACCGCCACTGCCAGTCATGGGCGTTAAACCCGCTGGCGGGCCTTCGGCTTTTTTATATGGGGGGCCGCCCGGCCCTGTCATTGCTAGCGGATTGAAGCAATCCACTGCGGGGACTTTCCTGTCTGGATTGCTTCGGGCTTCGCCCTCGCAATGACGAAAGCCCTCACCACCCTTCGGATGTGCGTCATGATCACCCCAAGCTTCAGGCAAGGGGCGCTTCGATCCCTTATCCCTTCTAGGGAGCGTCCCTTATCCCTTCTAGGGAGCGTCCCTTATCCCTTCTAGGAAGCGCCTCTTATCCCTACTAGGGAGCGTCCCTTATCCCTTCTAGGGAGCGTCCCTTATCCCTTCTAGGGAGCGTCCCTTATCCCTTCTAGGAAGCGCCCCTGGTTTCCCCCGAAATACGGTCTTGATCATCCTTTATCTAGCGGCAAAGGGCGCTTCGATGCCTTACCACCACTGAGAGTCATGGGCTTTAAACCCCCTGGGGGGGGGGAAATTTTTCTATTCCTAATGTAACTATAAAATGAGACCGTTCCTTTTATTTATGAAGCTTGTTCACCATCTGGCATGGGGAGCAAGCCGTATACTATGATTATAGAAAAGTAAAGGAGCGAAGATGCTACGATGGAGGTTCCCAAGGGGGGTTCTGGTATGGGGAGCGCTTTTGTTTTTGTATCCCTTGGGCCGCGGGCTGTCTGAAGAAGCAACCGCGGTACTGAGCCTATCCCTGGACCAGGCAGTGGAAAAGGCCGCAGCCCACAGTTTAAGCCTCCAAAAAAACGCCATAGACCTGAGAAACGCTCAGTATGCCGCATCTCACCGGTGGTCGGAACTCTTCCCCTCCCTAAGCGCCAGTGCAGGCCTCAGTTACGGTACTCCCTTATTCACAGGCCAGGGTTTTCAACTGGAGAAAGGCGGTTTAGGCTACAGTGTCTCTGCCGGGCTGAACCTGAGCTTACAGGGGGGACTGCCCAGCGCCATGAAAATAATCGCCTTGGCCTACCAGAGTGAACTGCTCAATTATGACCATGCCCGGCGGCAGCTGGCTATCCAAGTTACCAAGACCTTTTACACCTTGTTGACGGATAAGAACCGGCTGGCCTTTCTTAAAGAAAGCCTGGAGCTTGCGGAAAAGCAGCGGGAACAAAGCAGGATAGCCTTTGAATACGGGCTTAGCGGAGAACTCAGGTATCTGCAAAGTCAGCTCAGTGTGGAAAGCGCCAAACTGGAGCTCCGCAAGGCGCAGACTGCCTATGATACTGCCTTGCGGGACTTTCTGCTGGTGTTAGGGTATGAAGAGACCGGGGAAAGCGGACAGGTGCTTCTCGAAGGAACCCTGGCGATACGGCCCTGGGAAATAGACTCGGAGACCCTGATTCACCAATACCTTGCCCAGCGGCCGGATATCCTGAGTATGCGTCAGCAGCTTGAGCGCTTGCGTTTTGAGGAAAGCAAAACCATCCTGGATAGCCGGGCTCCTTCCCTGAGCCTTTCCGTCCAATGGCGGGGGAATGGGGAGGGAGGAGAGAACTTTTCCGATACCCTCAGCGGAAGCTTGAGCCTTTCCATTCCCCTAGACCCTTGGATCCCCGGTACCAAGAAAAGCCAAAGCATAGGTGCAGCAGCCTCTGCGCTTGAAAAGGCCCGGTTAGACCTGAAAGATACCGAGCATAGTGCCATGTCTCAGATTCGTTCCCTTACCGCGAATCTGCGCAGTTCCTGGGAAAGTATTGAAATAGCCCGGCTTCGGGCAAGGATTGCCGAACGGACCTATACCTTGACGGAACAGGGATTTCAGCAGGGTACGGTGGAGTTTCTCACCCTGGAAGATACCCGCAGTACCTGGGCCCAGTCCCGGCAACAGCTTATGGACGGGGAATTGGCCTATGCCCTCATGATCTTGGATCTCGCGGGGGCCCTCAACCTGGATTGGAGGAGTATGGAGCAAAATGCTGAGTAAGCCCAAGACCCGAAGCAAGGCAAGCCGTATTGTAACCGGAGGAATCATCGTCCTTATCCTGGTCTTCGCCGGCTTGATAGGTTTTTCCTATGTGGCTAAGCAGAGCCCTGCCTCAGGCAATCGGCCTGCATCCCCTGGCAGCGGACCGCCCCAGACCGGAAACCGGGCTCCCGGTACTCCTCCTGGGGCACAGAACGGGATTGCGGTTCGGGTCCAGGAACTCCGCTTGGGTACCATCGAGACCACGGTCTTGCTCAACGGCGATGTCATCCCCCGGACCCAAGTGCCTGTTTACCCCACGGTGGCAGGGAAACTCCTTGAGGCCCGCTTACAGGTGGGCGATAGGGTACGCCAGGGGGATACCGTGGCTATGGTGGATCCTTCCCGGCCCGGGGAGATCTATGCACAAAGCCCGGTAGTGTCTCCGGTCTCAGGCACTATCCTGCAGGCCCCGGTATCTCCTGGGGACACCTTGACCAGCCAAACCGCAGTGTACCTGGTGGGGGATCTTTCCCGGCTTTTCGTGGAAACCTTTGTGCCGGAACGGTTTTCCAATGCTGCCCGGAAAGGACTTTCCGCAGCGGTTTCCCTGGAAGCCCTGCCCGGGGAGTCCTTTGGCGCGGTGGTGGATGCACTGAGCCCGGTCTTGGATCCGGCAAGCCGGACCCTCAAGGTACGGCTTAGCTTTACTCAGCAGGATCCCCGGATACGGGCCGGGATGTTTGCCCAGGTCAACCTGGTAACCCAAACGCGAAAGGATGTACTGCTCATCCCCCGGGAAGCGGTGATCCATACCTACGGGTCCTGGATAGCCTTTGTGCTTACCCCTGAGCAGCGGGCAGAGCGCCGGGAACTGCGCCTTGGCCTGGAAAGTGAAACCGCTATGGAGGTTCTCAGCGGCGTGGAGCTCGGAGAGCGGGTGGTTACCGGGGGGCAGAATTTTCTTTCCGATAAGGATCCGGTCCGGGTGGTCCCCTAAGGTGCTACGTCCATGAGCATTTCCGCATATTCCGTCAAACGGCCGGTAACGATAGTGGTACTCTATGCCCTGGCTATGGGGGTGGCGGCTACCCTGGTTCCCAATATTGCGGTGGATCTCTATCCTTCCACCGTGAGGCCGGTCTTGTCCATATTTACCAATTTCCCCGGAGCAGGGCCTTCGGATGTGGAGCAGAATATCACCATACCCTTGGAACGGGCCTTAGCCTCCTCCCGGGGGCTGGTAGACCTGACCAGTAACTCCTCCTTTGAAAACAGTTTTATCAACCTCAACTTCGCCTATGGGACGGATATGGACAAGGCCATGACCGACGCCCAAACCCTGGTGAACCGCCTGGCCAACTCCCTCCCCGACGGCGCAGGAAGCCCCACGGTGCGGCGCTTTGATATGTCCGCCATGCCCATCATGCGTCTGGTGGTCCGGGGCAATTACCCGCCGGATCAGCTCCGGCTCTTTGCGGAAGATCAAATCCAGGCCGGTATTGAGCGGATCCAAGGGGTGGCTTCCGCAGAGGTTACCGGAGGGACTACCCAGCTCATCCAGGTGGCGGTCTCCTTAAACCGCCTGGGGGCCTTCAACCTCACCTTGCAGGACATCAGCACTGCCCTTAAGGGTCAGAACATCCTTTCAAGCGGAGGCAGCCTCAGCCGGGGGACGCGGGAATACCAGCTCCTTACTCGGCAAGAATTGACGAGCCTTGACCAGATAAAACGGCTGGTGGTGAAAACCATAAGCCTCCCGGCCCAGGGCATAGACAAGCTGAACCGCTCCCAGGTGGTACGCCTTGAGGACATCGCCGAGGTGAGCCTTGTGTATAATGACAACGCCACCCGGGTCTCGGTGAACGGCCAGAGCGGGGTTTACATCCAGGTTACCAGCGAAAGCGACAGCAACCAAGTGCAGGTTGCAAGCCGGATACGAGCCGCCTTGGAGGACATCAATGATGGGCTGCCTCAGGGAATCACCCTGGAAGTGCTCTCGGACAACACCTCCCTCATCAGCGCCACCTTGAACCAGGTCTATTCCAATGCCCTCCAGGGAGCCCTCTTGTCTATGGTCATCCTCTTCATCTTCTTGCGGAACTTCAAGGGAACCCTCGTTATAGGGCTTTCCATTCCCATATCCATACTCCTCACCCTGATGTTCATGGCGATTTTCGGCTTTACCTTGAACCTCCTCACCATGACCGGTCTCATCCTGGGCTTGGGCATGACCGTGGATGCCTCCATCGTGATTCTGGAGAATGTACACAACTACCGGGAACGAGGGGCCAAGGCGGAAATCGCCGCGATCTTGGGCAGTCAGGAGATGATCCGGGCCATCGTTACCTCCACCACCACCACCTTGTGCGTGTTTGTACCGCTTATCATCTATAAAAACGACCTGGAGATGATGGGCCAGCTCTTCAGCGACCTTATCTTCACGGTGGTGATTTCCCTTATCTGCTCCCTTGCGGTGGCCCTCACCCTCGTACCCAGTCTCTGCGGTTCCATCCTGCGCCTGGATACCCGCAAGCAGAAACCCTTGAAATTTATGGTACTGCGGATCATCGACCAGAAGATGGAGGGCTTCTTCAAAAGCCTTGATAAGGGCTACGGCCTTGCCATCCGTTACTGCCTGGATCACCGGCTGCTGGTCCTCCTTTTGATAGTGCTTATCTTGGTCTTTTCCCTCATGCAGTTTGGCGGCATAGGGATGAACCTCTTTATCCGGGCCAGAACCGATGATTCCATAAGCCTCAATGTAAGCCTGCCCCAGGGTACGCCCCTGGATATAACCGAGGGGGTATTACAGGAGCTTGAAGGGATCATCAGGAAAGAGGTAGAGGGTTTCAGGAACATCATCCTCACGGCCCGAAGAAACGGGAACACCCAGGGCAGCATACAGATAACCCTTCCCCCGCCGGCAGAACAGATCGATACGCCGGACCGGATCATCGCAAAGCTGAGCCCCTACACCAACTCCATGCCCGGGATTCAGGTGGCCTTCCGGGCGGGCCGTTCTATGGGCAGTACCCAGGCGGTGGAGATCGCGGTTTCATCCCGGGATGCGGATGCGCTTATGGAAGTGGCCACTGAAATAAAAGGGATCATCCAGCGGTATCTGCCGGAAATCGAGAATCCTGAAGTGAATCTCAACGAAGGGGCGCCCCAACTGAACATTGAGATAGACCGGGATAGGGCCGCAGCCTTGGGGGTTTCTTTATCCGCGATTGCCGCGGAGATCCGGACCGCTATGGATGGTACTACGGCTACGACCATAAGCCAGGGGGATAGGCTCATCAATGTGCAGGTAATGCTGAGGAAGGAGGACCGGTCAGGGCTGCCCAATCTGGATGCTATCTTTGTGCTGAGCAGAAGCGGTGAGCGGATATCCCTGTCTAACCTGGCCGCCATTAGCGAAGGCCGTTCCCCCAGTTCCATACGCCGGGAAAATCAGGAACGGGTGCTGAGGATCACCGGGGATCTTCCCCAGGGCATTGCGGCCACCGAGATGCAGGCGCGGCTGGAAGAAACCGTGAAGCAGTACCTGGTTCCCCATGAGGGGGTTACGGTCCGCTACCTTGGGGAAGCCCAGGAGATTCAAGCCTATAACCGCAGGTTTATGTTTATCATTGCTGCCGCGGTATTCCTGGTTTTCGGCCTCATGGCAAGTCAGTTTGAATCCTTTGTAGACCCCCTGATCATCTTCTTCTCCATTCCCCTGCTGTTTATCGGGGTGATCTGGATATACAAGCTCGGCAACGAGGCCATGTCGGTGTTCTCTGCGGTGGGGATAGTAGCCTTGGTAGGGGTGGTGGTTAATAACGGCATAGTGCTCGTGGACTACACCAATACCTTGAGGGCCCGGGGGCTGATGGTCCGGGAGGCCTGCATTGAGGCCGGGAGGAACCGTCTTCGGCCCATACTCATGACCAGCCTTACCACCATTCTGGGGATGTTCCCCATCGCGTTTTTCCCCGGCCCCGGAGCAGACACCATACAACCCATAGGGAAAACCTTTGTGGGGGGCCTTACGGTGAGTTCTTTTATGACCTTGCTGCTTACGCCGGTGCTGTATTCCCTGCTTAACAGCCGGCATGACAAGCAGCGGAACCGGTAAGCGCCCCTTGAAAGACAGCCTCCTTTCGGAAAAAGGAGGTAAAACAGCCGGGAATGCCGATAAAAAAAGCCGTTTACGGCACACCAGGAGCGAAACGCCTCATTTAACGGTGAATACCACAATAGCGGTAAGTTCTTGTACATCCACGCCGGGATCGCCACGCCGAGTATCGCTTACCCGGACGAGCCAAATGCCACTTTGGTTGATTCTAAACCGCACCCTGCCGCTCTGCTTAGTTGTTTCGGTCAACGCATAGCTGTTCTCCTTCTTTGTGTCATACCCGTTATAGGTTGCCGAAACTTCCCCATTGCCTAAAGGCTGGCCCTTGTAAAGTACCTGAAATTCCGCGTTTTTACCTTTGGCAATCTTTGCGGGATTGGTAAGGGGTATAATCTCAAGGGTCTGCCCTAGGGGATTTTTATACGCGGTATCCTTGGGATCCGGGTTCAGGTAGGTTTTTGAGAATTTGGCGTAGAAATGGGACCGCCCTATGGTCTTTTGGGGATTCGCCTTGGCTACCTCGTCGCGCTTTCCATCAGCGTAGCTCCCATCGGTAAAGAGACAGTAGTAGGCCCCAATGCGGTTACCCACAAGTACTGCAGGGGTATTGTCTTTTAAGGTATAGCTGGTTTCGTAAACCAACCGGTCCTGGTTCGCGGTAAGGGGAAGACTGGTCTTGACCCCGCTCTGCAGTACATACACATCGTTCACCGTCGCAGGGGTCTCAATCTCCTCCCCGACCATAAAGTAGTGGGTTGAAAGTACGAAAAGCGGGATAGTGTCCCCAGCTTTGTAATCCCTTACTTCCCGAGGAATCACGAAAAACTCATGGGCCCCGACTATACATGCCCCGCTCATGCCTAGGAATACCGCCAAAAACGCCTTTTTCATCATTACCCTCCTTGTATTCATGCTACCCGTCCCCTAAAAACTCCAGATAAAATCAAGCTGAATCTGATTCATCATATAATCCCCCTCGGGGTAGGCATTGGCCACGTAGCTTTCGTTATAAAAGTAAATCTTGTCCCTCAGAACGAAGGATAGTCCTTCACCGATGGTGAAGGTAAGGCCGGGCTTTAGGTAAAAGCCCTTAAAAATCGAATCCCTGCCGTCAATTTTATGACTTGGATCATAATTATGAGCGGTAAGTCCATCAATGTCGAATTGGGTTTCAAGACCTGCGTCAAGCCAGGAGAAGATATGATACGTCCCGAATACCCGGATTTCGTGGAGGGTGTAAGCGGTTACTTCATCGGCTTCCAGATACCCTACCTTGTCAAACATTGCCAGATGGTAGCGGGCCCCAAAGGAGATGTTATAGAAGTATTCGCACACGGCGGAGAAGTAGAGGTCGGATCCAGGCATAAAGGTTTCCCCATACTCCTGCTGGGCTTTGGGGCCCAGGGTGGTGGTTTTAAGCCCCGCGAGCATCTCCGCGGCTCCTTTTGAAAGATGCTTATTGATGCCCAGGTTACGAAACTCCCCTTCAAAGATAAAGCGGAAATCCAGGAGGGCGGTAAGCTTTATCCCAAAGAGGAGGTTTATTCCGTGCCAAAGGGCCTCTCCCGGATAGAGGAGGTTGTTGTAATAGAAGCCGTTCGGTTTCATCGAAACCGAGACGCCGCCCCATCGTTCGTGGATGTACAGCGCCCCGATTCGGGTCTGGCTGAAAAGGCTTGGAAGGGTGTCGAAAATACGAGTCCTGTCAGCTTCTGCCACGGCGTTGGTGTTCTGGTCTATCCCGAAGTATTGGTCCCCTCCCAGATAGGTACCGAAATCCCAGGCCGCGCCCAAGAGGAGCCCTGGAACCTTCCACGGTGTTACTGCGAGGCGAAGTCCCCGCACCGCATCGTAGTCCCGGTCGGTGGCGGTATCCTCCAGGGCGGAGGTACCGAAAATACCGTCCTCGATAATGCCGGCGGTTATGGTAATCATGTTGTCCCACAGATTAAACCAGCCGTAAGCGTTGACCATATCGAGATAGTTCAGGTCTTTATCCAATTCCGCCTTTCCGGTCGATGCATCGACAAGATCGAAAAGGGGGCCGACATTTTTGCGGAGAGTGAATTTTATCCCTCCCTCTTGGCGGGAGAAAACCGTGGAAACTTCGGCGCGAAGACTGGTACCATCGGCGAAATTGTCCTCGGAGGAGCTTCCGCCGCTGGACGAAGGGGCGCTGCCCCCGTGACCCGGATGAAACCTGGGGGGAGGCAGGGAGAAAGGCTCCTCCCCGTCTGGTACGGAACCGGAGTTGTTACGGGAGTCGTTAAAAAACACCGTGGTTGGGGCGTCTTCGCGGGTATCGGTTTCGCTCATAAGGCGGGCTTTAAGGGAGCCGCCGATTTTAAGATTGCCGCCCAGTATCTGCAGGGATGTGGAATCCCCGTGATCTTCATCAGCGGGATTTGGATGGGGATGGCCCCAGCCCAAGATGGTAAACAGGCAGAAAACCGGCAGAAACAGGGCAGCTTTCTTCATGGCTAATACCCCTCGATACTAACGTTGATGTTGCGCATTATGGCGCCGCTGCCAGCTCCTGAGGATGTCCAGCCCTTACCTTTAAGACCTTCCACCCATGCCTCGGTGTAGGCGGATGTAGAGGCGCGGGGAACGCGAACCGTAACCCGCTTGGTCCCGGTAACTCCCTCGAATATTCTTGTCCCCAGGGTCGGCGGGGTGGCTCCCAGGGTGATGGTAAGGTCCCCCGGCCCGCATTGGGCAAAGGCCTTATTCCCTATCGACGTTGCCTTGGGTATATACACGTCATAAACCCCTGGGGCGCCCCCTTTCCATGTCCACATAAAGGCTTCTTCCTCTATCGTCGTTACTACAGGGAGGTAGGCCACCTCAAGATTTTGGGCTTCCGTTAGCGCGTCCCCTATGTCGGTGAGTTTGGGGAAGTAAACCTTTGCCATAAGACCGCCGTGAAACGAACTGTTGGTGGTTATGGCGGTAACTTCGTTGCCTCGTATTTCCTTGCACAGGTTAAGATTAGTGGTAGCCTGATACAGTTTCGTTGCCGCGGTTGGCAGGACAAGCCCTGCAATGGTGTTGTTCACCCTGCTCGTGCCGGGGTTGGGAAGGTAACCCGCTGCCGCGTCAAGCGGATTGAAGGTGCCGTCTGCCCACAATCCCCCTTCTTGTTGTGCAGCGGTGTTTCCATCGACAAGCGTACCTGTTCCTTTTGTACAGGGGCTCAGGTCAAGGCTCACCTTTTTGTTTTTTGCTTCGATGCCATTTACCAGGGCAGCCCAATTAGCGCGGGTAAGCTGAATCTGTACCACTACCGGAATGGGGAGTTTTCCGGCATTGGGGTCTACACCCTGGATTGTGTGCCTTGCCGCCGATGGGGCCTCCGCGGCTGTGGCGTTCCCCAAAAAGGTGGTTAGGTCGGCTATGGCGGTAAACTTCCAGCCCGCGCAGAGGGTCATATTCTCCGTTACCTCATCCGTAGCAAAATCCCATGTATGGATTCCCCCGTTCTTGTACCAGCCCGCGAACTGAGCGTTGGCGGGACCTCCGGTGGGAGGAGAGACGCTACTTACCTTCCCTCCATGGTCTACCGTCTGAGATGGGATTGTACCGGAGGTATATGTAGCGAAGCTAACGGTATAGGGACCGTTTCCAGAGGAAGTATCTTCTGTGCTATTGTTGCACCCTAAAAAGATAAGCCCAAAAATGACCAGCGTACAAAATACTAATCGTTTCATTCTCGTTCCTCCTTACAGGTTGATTACCGAGAGGGTAATGTTGCTATTGTTCACAGTATTATCGGCGATAACCGCCGTTCCGTCCCAGCCTTTCCCCTTAAAATTGGTCTGCCAGTCATCGGTATAACCGCTCGCCCCGCTTGCGGGTCTTTTAACAATGACCGGTCTGGGACTGTTAACATTGAGAAAAAGATTCTCTCCCACCTTAGGCGCGGTGGCGCCCATGGTAATGAACAGGGTCAGGGCAGCGGAGTTTTCGCACAGGGTAAAGGCCTGGCCTCCGAGGTCCGTAATCCGGGGAATATTCAAGGTTACCAGGGAGCTACACCCGGTAAACACCCCTCCCCCGGGGACGCCAGTGGCGTTGTAGGTACCGGGGTTAATAGTTGTTATTTTGGGTAAATCGACGGAGGCAAGGTTCTCGCAAAGCTGAAAAACAGTGTTGCCAATCGTCGTAGCCTCAGGCAACGCAATAGAGGTAAGTTTAAAGCAACTCCCAAAGACCGAGTTCCCAAGGGTCTGGGCTTTGGGCAGCGAAACACTCTTTAAAGTGTGGCAGCTCGAAAAGGCCGAGTTCCCAATCGTCGTAAGCTCTGGAAACGACACTTCGGTAAGCTCGTAGCAATACGAAAAGGCGGAATTGCCCAGTTTTGTAACCTTGGGGAAATTCGCTTCGGTAAGGTTCGGGGTAGCCCCGCCCGGGTCCATGTAGAACGCATTATTCCCGATTTCAGTTATGTTCTTGCCGCTTATCTTGGTAAGGCTTAAGAAATAAAGAAAAGCGCCCCCTTTGCTCTCACCTTCCGGTATCTTTGTAGCCTGGTCGGGCAGCACCAGTTCCACAATCATCAGTTTCCCCGGGCTTCTTTCGGCGTCGGCTAGCGTCTTATTACCCGGGGCGCCGTTAGGAGCGAAGGTTCCGTCAGAGCGAAGCCCTGTTCCCTCTGTATGGGTTCCCTTGGTGCAGGCGGAAAGGTCTAATGATACATAGCGTCCCTCGGTTCCCAGAGCGTTTATAATACCATTCCAGTTGACTGGGCTTAGTTGCCAGCTGAGCTTAAAGTGAACAAGCTCGCCGTCGGCGCTTATTCCTGCTGTAGCATCTTTAAGGACTTTGCTAAACGCCGCCAGATCTGAGGGTTCGTGTATCGTTGGTTCTGATACCCCCCCACCAGAGGAAGTATCACACCCGGTGATACAAAAGAGAAGCAGGAGCAAGCACGCGACAACGCCCCGCCCCG
This sequence comes from Treponema sp., assembly GCA_031282065.1. Classification (GTDB taxonomy): domain Bacteria; phylum Spirochaetota; class Spirochaetia; order Treponematales; family Breznakiellaceae; genus JAIRLU01. The sequence goes on along the minus strand of JAITEL010000169.1, from coordinate 1,009 downwards.
CTTCCCGGCTAGACAAATGGGAGCACTTCCATTTTCTTGATGGATTTTCCATTATGTATTCCTTCTTGAGAAAAAGATAAGCTTGTACCGGAATTTTCAATTACTCCAGACCCTGCAGAGGGCTTGTAGCATTCATTGAACAAAGATGCCGTTCTTCGTGAACGGTGTAATCAATGTAATCAATCGGATGTAAAATGTCAATAATAATTTTGCAGCCTGTGATTAATCAGCGAAAATTTCACCCTCAGAATCGCAATCATCCCCTGACGTATAGTACTGGCATTTGGAGTTTGACGCAAACTCCTGCCTTCATCGCCAAGCCCAGGCGGCGTAAGGAGAGGATGCGGGCATGACGGCTTACGTGTGCTGCCGCTACGAGAACCGCAAGGGCGAGGCCGGGCAGTGGGGGCCGGTGGCGAGTGCGGTGATTCCGTAATAGTGGATTGCTTCGGGGCAACGATTTGCGTTGTGCTCGCAATGACGGGAGGGGCGTTGCGGGAAGACCGTCATTGCGAGGGAAGTGGTGGTCTCATAAGCCATAGCGGGGATATGAGGGGGGGGCGTTGCGGGAAGACCGTCATTGCGAGGGCGAAGCCCGAAGCAATCGTGCCCGCGCTACGAGCTGGCATTCGGAGTTTGGCGCCAATCAGTTGTTCCTTTTTTCCCTTAATGATGAGCCTCCGCCAATTGATTGCCAGGGGCCGGCAATTATTTGCGGGCTTGGACAATCAAGCGCCAATGGCCGGCAATCAATTGCGGGAGGTTCACCAATAGCGGGCAATGGCTGGCAATCAATTGCGGGAGGCTCACCAATAGCGGGCAATGGCCGGCAATTATTTGCCGGAGACCGGCAATTGATTGCGAGAGCTTGACAAATAGTTGCGGAACGCTCATAACTAATTTCGAGCCGTTGACGCTAAATCCTGAACGGCTCGAAAGGAGTTGAAAATGGCTGAAAATAAAGAAGTCGTACCCGGTTCTGACGAGGGCTTTGACAAGCGTTTTTTGC
>JAITEL010000145.1 GCA_031282065.1 Treponema sp. | reverse complement strand
TGAGGCCGGCACGGAACATCCGCTTACGCACAAAATAACGGAGAACCTGCCCAAGAAGCTCATATTCCGCGTTCCGTCCCTTGCCGCAGGCTCCTACACGCTCAAGATCGTAACCCGCTTTTCCAATGCAAAGGTACTGGTGCAGGAACCCCGCGCCATAAGATACGCCCTGCCCCTCACCGTTGCCGCACCGTAAAGGCTCAACGCGCCTCGTTACCGGCTTATAAGGAGGCTCAAAACCGGGAAGCGCGCTCTGCGGTGCCCGAAATGCCTCATTTAGAAAATGTTACCGAAAGCTATTCCCGTTTCCGCATTTTGATGCGGTTTGACTTGGCAAGCCGCTGGCGCTGACGCAGGATCCCCTTGTTGACATGCTGCTGAAGTTCAACCGGGTTGTAAAAAGCTCTCCGGGTATTGAGGATGTCCTTGTATACCTGTGGCAATCCAATATTTTCGGTAAGCCTGACGAAGGGCCTCCTGGCTTCGTCGTAACCCTTGATCTCTTTGGAGGCTACCCGCGTTTTGCTTTTGCAGGGGCTTGTAGCCAGCCGCCAGGAGGGACTGTTCCTCAAGCCCTTCGAGCCGGTCATAGCCGGCGTATTCACGGACGACCGTGCTGTTTTTTTGTTCGACGAAACAGATATTGTTTTTCTTGCGGTTCCATGAACGGGTGAAGGGGAGATGCTCCTTTTTACACCAGATTTCGGTGGCGGTCAGGGCGTGCATATACTGACCAGACGTTGCCTGTCCGCAGTGGTGAACCATGTCTATCTGCCAGAAACCGGGTGTTTTCCGTTCCTCCCCCGAGTAGAAGGTACGTATCGGGATACGGCTTTTCAGCGAATCCCGGGGTTTGGTGAGGCTTTTCCCCGTGAGCCTGAGAGCTTCTTTGTCTTTTTTGAGGTAACGGTCTATGGTCGCCGGGCTTATGGTTTTGAGCTTCTCCGCGGTTTCCCCGGTGAGGTGAACGGCCGGCCACCGGGCGATAGAGTCCATCTGGTGCCGCATAAGCGGGGCGAGTATCTTCCCGCATTTGTACCAGAAGAAGGTCCAGATAAGACGCAGGCAGGGGATGACCCCGCAGGGGGGTAAACCCGCTTCCCCCTGCGGTTGGCAGGACGCTTCGGTTCCGGCCTGAGTTTTACTGCCTCGCCATCCGCATAGGCCAGGACTTCCCGAAGCGGCTTGTCTCCCAAGAGCCGGATAGCGGGGTGAACCGGGTGAATTCGGCAAGCAGGGCCGATTTTTCTTTTTTTGTTGCCTTCTGGTAACGGGGCCTGTATTCCCTGGTTACCGCCTTTTTTTTCATGGTTAACCCCATTCGGACACTCTTTTTCGAGATAATTTCGGTAACATTTTTGATGAGGCAACGCGCTCCCTTGACAAAATAAGGCGCAGTATAGCATGATACCCTAACATTCTATGATAAGGTTGAGATTTCGGTGATACAAAAAACAAGAAACTGGATCCTTGCAGGGGCAGCGGGCTTTGTGGTGTATCTCTTTGTGGCTGCCCAGCCTATTCCTATGGAAACCGTTCTGACTCCTCGGTGGTTTATTTCTCTGGAATCGAATTATCCCCTGGCAGAGCATGAAGTAGAGGAAGCTGCGCCTCGATTGCTTCCCTTTCAATTGGGAAATCGTTTCGGTTATGTCAATAAAGAGGGCAATTTTACGATTAACCGGGTTAAGAAAGGGGAGCTTTCCCTATCAACCGATAACTGGGCCGAATATGATCCCATCCCCGCGAGGATTGAAGTCCGTAACCCCTTAGATAAACCGGTGCTCAGCATCCTGGAGGGCCAAGGGTACCCCTTGTTTCTGGATAAACGCATCTTCCTGGTTAGTAAAGAACTCAACTCCCTCTCCGGAGTGGATGAGTCCGGGGCAATAGCCTGGACCCATGATTTTGCCGCTACCCTCACCACGATTGATGCCGCTGCAGGGCTTATCGTAGCCGGTTTACTTGATGGTACGGTAGAGCTCTTGGATGTTAAGGGCAGCAGGGTCTTTTTCTTTGAACCCGGCGGTTCCCGGATTTCCGTGATCCAAGGCTGCGCCATCTCCCAAGACGGCTTACGGCTGGCCATCCTTTCCGGAATTGATCTCCAGCGCTTCCTCCTCTTGGAACGCTACGGAGAGATCGGAAGCATTGAATACAAGGTGGTCTATCACGAATTCTTAGAAGAAGGGTTCAGGCGACCGGTGCATGTAGAGTTTGTCGATAACGACAACCGGGTTGCCTTTGAACGTCAAGGGGGCTTGGGTTTGTATGAGATCCATTCCCGGACCAGCCTGAAGCTGCCCTTGGAAGGAGAAATCATCATGCTTGACGAACGCGGTAGTGAGCAGCTGCTCTTTCTCATTACCGCCCAAGGAGAGCTGGAAAAGCGCTTGGTGGCGGTTCGTTTTCCCGGCAGGATTATTATCGAAGCCCCCTTTACGAGTAAAACCTTCTTTTTGGGCCGGCAGGGTTCCCATGTCTATGTGGGAGGGAATATGACTTTGGCCTCCTTTGAACTGGAGCGGAGGTAGCTATGTACAGGTTCTGGCTCGTGCTTACCTTAGGGCTCAGCTTCTCCTTTGCCTCTCCTGCGCTTGTCTGCGCCATGGACTGGCCCGCGCAAGCCCTCGCGGTAAGCTCCAATTTCGGCTGGAATGATCAGGGAAAGCCCACCTTGGGTACTTCCTTTGAATCTCAAGGTGCAGTGCACGCTGCTGATAGGGGAGAGCTCATCTTTAGCCGTTACGGCACAGATACCGCTTCCCGGCTGCCGAGCCCTTTGGGGGCCTGGATTGCCCTGGATCATGGGGAAGGACTCATCAGTATATACAGCCGCCTTGAAGATACCCAGCCCCAGGACCTTCCCCCGGTCCTGGAAAAAGGGACGGTTGTAGGGATGGCAGGCCGTTCAGGGTGGTCTGTAAAACGGGGGTTCCATTTCTCCTTATTTGACCGAAAGGAACGCTGCTGGGTGAATCCTTCGATGATCATTACGCCCCTAGCGGATGTTCGCCCTCCTACGATTCAAGGGGTGCTTTTACGCGATGCAGAAGGCCGCATCATTGAACCGACTCAACTAAGAGGCATAGGCCAGGGCCGGTATACGGTATGCGTGAGTACCGCAGATACCCGCATTGACCCCAATGACCCCCCCCTTGCGCCTCACCGGATCCTCTGTACGGTGAACGGCAGAGAGATTGGGGCCCTCGTCTTTGAAACCTACTCTGCCCGGGATGGGATCCTCATGGTGTATCGCAATGGGCTCGTGCCGGTAAAACAGGTCTATGCCCCTATGCCGGGCTTTGAGGTCGGCGACGTATGGCTTACCAGTGGCCAGGCAAACCTGGAAATCATTGCCCAGGATATAACCGGTAATGCTCAGAGCGCGGTGTATCGGCTGAGCGTGGAATAGACCCATCCGGGGGGCATGGGGAAGGGCTCCCGCTTATACCCGTGTGATGGAATAGAAACATGTGCACAAGATCCATTAAAACCTGGTCAACCCCTGTGAGCGCTGAAGAAAGCCGGCTTATCCCCTGTATCCTCTGTGGCGGGGAGGCTTTGAGACCCTATCTTGCCTGTGAAGGCTTTGCCTATAGGCGTTGTGCCCGATGCGGCCTGGTACAGATGAATCCCCAGCCCCTGGCCTCGGAAGTAGCCCGGCGCTATCAGGAAGGACATGGTGCCGCTTACCTTGCCTATGAATTGGCCAATGAACAAGCCTTCTTAGAGCTCCAGACCCTGGCCTTAGGGGATGCAGGTTTTGCAGCCCTTGAAAGGGACCTCTTTGCCAAAGGGCAGAAGACCCTCTTGGACGTGGGATGCGCCACCGGGGCCTTGCTGGAAACCCTCAGCCGCCGGGGCTGGGAGACTACCGGCGTGGAGATCTGCACCCCTGCACAGGTTTACGCCCAAAGGGTACGGAACCTTGATGTGCGCGCGCTTCCCCTTAAGGAGAATCATTTTCCTTGCCATAGCTTTGCGGTGGTCCTCGCTTCCCATCTCATAGAGCATCTCAATGACCCCCGTGCCTTTGTCCGGGAAGTGCACCGTATCCTGCTTCCGGGAGGCTGCTTCCTGGTTACCACCCCCAATATCGGGGGATTCCAGGCACGGCTTTTCAAAAACCGCTGGCGCTCGGCTATCTTTGATCACCTCTTCCTCTTTTCGATCAAAACCCTTTCACGGCTTTTAGGGGATTGCGGCTTTGAGGTGGTCCGGGTTTGCACCTGGGGGGGCCTTGCCGCGGGAAGCGCTCCTGCGGGGCTTAAACGGCTCTGTGATCGCGGGGCAAAACGCTTTGGCTTTGGGGATGTGATGCTGATCAAAGCACGACGCTGCGGAGGTGAGATGCTCTAACGCATAGGTTAGGGGATCTCTAACGCATGGGTTAGAGGATCTCTAACGCATAGGTTAGGGGATCTCTAACGCATGGGTTAGAGGATCTCTAACGCATAGGTTAGGGGATCTCTAACGCATAGGTTAGGGGATCTCTAACGCATAGGTTAGGGGATCTCTAACGCATAGGTTAGAGGATCGCTAACGCGGTCCTTCCCGGTTTGCGGCACTCCGCCGAATTCGCGTGATATAGAAACCTATATGGGCCGAAAGGCCGCCCCTGCTTGGGAGCTTTGCCTGCCCTTGCACCGGGGAAAGGAGAGGAACGTATGGATGTAAGACTTGTTATGGACCTGGGCATTGCGCTTATAGGAGGAGCGGCAGTGGGTTGGCTTACCAATGCCATTGCGGTAAGCATGCTCTTCAAGAAGTTCCTGGGAAGATGGGGCGGGGTTATCGAAGCGCAGTACGCCGCGTTTATCGAGAACATGTCTTTACTGGTGGAAGCGGATCTGGTGAATCACCGGACCTTGGCGCCGGAGTGCCGGTCCCCTGCCTTTATCCAGGCCCTGCATGACTGGATTGAGGATATCCTTCGCAGGGAACTGCCTGCCAATTCAGGGGCCATGAGGCTTGAGGCAGTGCCGGATATAGAAAAGAGCCTTGCCAGGCTTATTGCCCTGGTACGGGAAGCAGAGCCGCCGGTCCGGGATCAGGCGTACCAGGTCCTCGCAAAAGAGCGCCTTGACCGCTTCCTTTCAGAAGAACAGTACCGGTATATGGTGGATGCCGCGGCCGCGGCCCTGGAAAAGGCCGGCTTCTTTGAAGGGGAGCTAAAACAAGGGATACACCGGTTTTTGTCAACCCATAGGCTGTATGACCTGGTGCCCGAAGAGGCCCTAGCCCGGTTTACGGACAACCTGGGGGCTGTCATCGGGAAAGGGGATCTCTCCCGGTTCGATGCGGATCTGGACGAGGCATATACGGCCCTGCGTGCCGCGATAGACCTGGATGAGCTCATCGGAGTGCTGGAAGCCGCCTTGGGACAGATGCGGTTTGGGGATTTTGCCTTGCCGGTCAAGGGGCAGGAGACCGGTTCTGAGGAACTTATCCGCCGCTTTATTGCCTTCACCGGTTCCCCCCAAGGGCAGGGCCTGCTCCTGGAAATCACCACGGCAGTGCTCAAGGACGCGAAGGCCATTTCCCTGAGCCTTAATGAGGTGCTCAGCCCGGAGCTTAAAGCCGGGATACTCCGCTTCATTGCAGAGCAGCTCCCTCCCCTTATTGACCAGGTTGCGGATTTCATCAGGGAAACGGAAACGGAAATTGAAGCCCTCATCAACGATACCATAGACCAAGAATTAGCCGCCTCCCCTATGGGGAGTATGTTCAAGTTTTTCAAAGATCTGTTTATCCAAAACAGCGCCCGGACCTTTCATATCATTGATACCCTGGTGGAAGCGGTACACCGCTATGGGGATACGGCAGGAGCAAACCTCACCGCGCAACTCATCGGCTATATAGAAACCCACAGCATAGGGGACATCCTGGGGCAACTGGAAGCCCGCAAGGTCATAAGCCCGGAAATCCTGACTTCCCGTATCACCAAAATCCTCAATGATCAGGCAGGCAAGGACTCCCAAACCCTGGAAGGCTTCCTGTACCGCCGCCTGGATAGCTGCTTCACCGTCAAGCTGGGTATCCTCAAAACAGGCCTGCTTGAGCGGCTGTGGGGGCGCTTCAAAAAAGACTACCTTTACACGGACCAGTGCAAAGCGGCTATCCGCGCAGGCATAAACCGGGCGCTTCCCCGGCTTGCCAAGCAGATGCCGGCAGCGGGTATGGGCCCTGAAGCTATTCCCCTGCATATAGAGGCTCCGTCCCTGAAACAGACCCTCTTGCAGCTATGGCCGGGCATGAGGGCTTGGAACCTCGGCCGCCTCATCCCGGGAGAAGCCTTTCAGCGCTTTCCCCTCAACTGGGAAGCCCTGTGGCATACCCACAAACACCTCCCCCTTAACCGGATCTACCAGGGGCTGCAAAAAGACGAGGTATATGAGCACCTTTCCGCAGGGATCCAGCAGTTGCTTACTCAGCACCTGGATACGCTTTTGACCGGAAACGTCGCGGCCCTGGTCAATGCGCAGCTACAGAAATCAAGCCCCGCGGAGATCAACCACATGGTGCAGGACTTTATGGGTTCTGAGCTGAAACCCATAAATACCCTGGGAGCGATTTTAGGGGCCCTGGCCGGGGTGCTTTCCGTCTGGATAAGTTTCCGCCTGGGAGTGCCCCGGGACTTCTCCTGGGGGCTCTTCCTCGCCTACGCCGCGCTCTTTTCCCTGGTCGGTATAGGCACCAATTGGATTGCCATAAAGATGCTGTTCAGACCCTACGGACCATGGAAGATACTCCCCAACCGCTCTCCCTTTGTAGGGGTGGTGGCTGCAAAGAAACCGGCCTTTGCCAAGAACATTGCCCGGTTTGTTAAGAACCGGACCCTTAACGAGGAAGCCTTACACAGCTATTTTACCCTGCACCGAAGGGATATACAGGATAAGGCCAATGCTTGGGTGTCTGCTTCTGATTATGCCGTCCTTCAGGGGGGCTTTACCGATCCTGCGCTCAAGGAAATCCTCCCGGATCGTATGGTGGCTTTTTTAAAAACCGCTATCCTGGAGCACGATGATGCTATGGCGAGGGTCATGGCTGAGGCCATTGGGGAATGGGTACATTCCGAGAACCTAAGCGGCTCTCTTCCCCCCCTGCTGCGGGACAGGATGATAAGCGCCCTGGCCGCCCATGACCTGGCAGCGGCCCTGCACCCCTTGCTCACCCGCTCGCTTGCGGGCAAGCCCTTGGGCAGGAGCGTCGAACTCCTGTTTCCCCTGCTGGACCAGTACCTCAAGGGTCTTCTTGAACGCTGCTCCCGGGATCTGAGTACCCAAAGCCTCCTTCCCCTCCTCTCCGGTTCTGCACAAAGAAACGAGCGGTTTAGCGCATGGGCCGGGAAAACCAGCCTGGAAGATCTGGCAGGGCCTGCCTTTGTCCAGGATATAGGGGCGGCCCTGGTAAAACCCGTGAGGGGACTCTTGGGTACCGGGCTGGAGCTGCTTCTCCATACCCTGCAACAGGAGGCGCTCAATCCTGATACCGCGCTTAAGGACCTGGGTAACGGCGTCCTCTCAGAGCAGCTTAGGCAAAACAGCAGCCTCCTTATCACCATGATTTCACAAGAGATCGCCGCTCAGAAAGGGGCGGTCAAGAGCCGTATTAAAGCGCAGATGACCGGTTTGGCTGCCCTGGGACGGGGAGAGGTGGATCCTATTGTAGACCGGCTTATTGACCAGGAACTGCCCCGCTTCCTCCGCCAAAAACAGGGGCGCATCGTAGCCATAGCCGGAACCCTCTTGGAAAACAAGCTTTCTGCCTTGGGCTTTACCGAGCAATCCCTGGATACCCAGGCCATTACGCAGGCCCTCAGCAGGGCCTTGGATTCCCCCCATACCCAGAGCCTTATACAATACGGCCTTACGAGTATGCTGAGCCACTATGCCCGTCTTCCCCTCCAATCCCTCCTTATGCTTGTCAACATCACGAGCCTGCCTGAACTGCTGAGCATAGGCTCCCCGCTTTTGGATGCCGCTATAGGGCAGGTCAAACCCCGTATGGCAGGCCCTGAAGCGGCGGCGGCCGGCCTGAAGCTGGTGCATACCGTGATGCGGAGTATTGCCGGGGAGACCGAATGGGCGCAGCTCCTCCAGGGTATTGCTATGGAGCAGGCCCTGGGGCTCCTCATCACCCGGGCAAAACAGGATGAGGAGTTCAGCGCCTGGCTGTCCTCCCTGCTGCTGACTATCCTGGAGACCCTCATGGCTCGTCCCGATTGGTATCATCCCCAGGTGCTCCGCCAAGACCTCCGCGCCTTTGTGCAGCAAGCGGATTGGGAACGCCTGGGTGCGCTGCTTACGCCGGTGCTCAGAAGCATGATGGGGCAGGTAAACGCCGCGCTTACGCCGGCAACGAAAGAGGCCTTCTGCAAAACCTGCCTTGTTCCTGCTGCCCTGGACTCAGGTGAGCGGCATTTCAATAGGCTGATCCATGCTCTGGACATACAAAAGGTGGTTGAACGGGAAGTGAATGCCATGCACCCCCGATCCGTAGAAGCCCTGTTCTACCGATTTGCCGCAAAGTACTTCAGGAAGATCACCTGGTATGGATGGATTGGGGTATTTGGAGGCATGGTAAGCTATCTCTTGAGCTGCTTGTTAAGCCTGCTTTTCAAATAAAAGGCCCCCGCCGCGTATGCGCCAGCCTATCGCAGCACCCCGCGCCATACGGCAGGTTTCCCCCAACATAGGCCCGGGCCTTAGCCTAATCCTCCCTTGACAACCAGGAGCCGATAGGTGCCGTCTGGGTTTTGGCTTACCTTGATCACCTGGTGTCCCTCATCTTTGAGACTGCGAGGCACATTTTGAATCGCTTCTCCCTGGTTAAGCCGTACTTCCAGTACCTGCCCGTCTTCCAGTTCCTCCAGGGCTACCTTGGTTTTGACAAAGGTAACAGGACAGACCACCGTGGTGATGTCCACCGTGGCGTCTATGGGGGGGTCTTCCATCATCATGCCAGAGCCTCCTTGAGTTGTGCTTGTAAGATGTCAGGGCCAAGCCGGCTGAGGGTTTTCCCCAGCCGTTCCCCGCTTTGGGCATAGGCCGCAAAAAAACCAAGCACCGTATCCGCTGCCTTAAACACCTGGTCCTTTTCAAACAGGATGGGCAGCAGGTATATCCCCGGTTTAATGGTATTGCCGAACATGCCTCCAAAGGACAAGAGGTAGCCGTTTCTTCCCTTCCACGTATCGGATGGACAGGATTTGACGCATTTCCCGCAATACACACAGCCCTCGGCATGAAACGAAAGGCTTGCCTGATTCACGGTAATTACTTTAACAGGGCAGACCGCCTCGCAGAGCCCGCAATAGGTACAGGCCGTACCCTGCCATTCAGGGAACAGTCCCCCCTTGATCCCCAGGTCATTCTCTTCGGCTTTAAGGCAATTGTTCCTGCAGCCGGTGATACCGATCTTAAACTTGTGGGGCAGTTCCCGTCCGAAATAACGGGCATCCAGTTCCCGTGCAAGTTCCGCGGTTTCAATAAGCCCGCTTGGGCAGATGTGGGCTCCTTGACAGGCGGTAATGGTTCGTACCCGGGGACCACAGGCTCCGGGTTGTAGTCCCACCGTGGCCAGTTCTCGTTTTATGGCCTCTATATCCCCCAAGGCGACAAAGGGGATCTCCACGCCCTGCCGGGAGGTAAGGTGTATATAGCCATGACCGTACCGGCTGGCGATTTCACTGATTTTCGCCAGCTTATCCGCGGTGAGCTGCCCCCCAATCACCCGCAGACGGAGGGAGAACCGCTCCTTTTGGACTTGTCGCATGAACCCTCCTTTTTTGAGGGTCCCATAATCAATCTCTGCCATACTATTGCTCCATTCTTATACGCTTTCTTATTAACCGGGTTGCCTTTGCCAAACCTAAGCCGCCGCGCCGATCCCCGCGCTATAGGCAAGGCTCATAAAAGTCCCTATAATAGGCGTATATGATAGCAGATCAGGCTCGTAAAATCTATCGGTTCACTAGGATATTCATACCGAAGATACGGGCGCTTAGCCTCCGAGGATACGTCTATGGATTATAATCAAGCAGGGGTGCATCTTGAGGAAGCCTACCGGGCAGTAGCGCAGTACCGGGAATTAGCCGCCCCCACCCTGCACCCCGCGGTACTCGGGGGGATAGGCGGGTTTGCCGGCCTGTTCTCCCTCAAGGACTGGGTCTCCGGGGATAAGGCCCTGGAGGAACCGGTCTTGGTTTCCGGAACCGACGGGGTTGGGACTAAACTGGAACTGGCCTTTCAAATGCAGAAATACGATACGGTGGGGATCGACTGTGTGGCGATGTGTGTCAACGATATACTCTGCCATGGGGCACGGCCCCTTTTTTTTCTGGACTACCTGGCCTGCGGAAAACTCGACGCCCAGGTAGCGGCGAAAATCGTGCAGGGAGTGGCCCTGGGATGCCGGGAAACCGGGGCCGTCCTCTTGGGAGGTGAAACTGCGGAGATGCCTGGTTTCTATCCTGAGGGAACCTACGACATTGCCGGCTTTGCCCTAGGGATCGTAGACCGTAAGCGCCTGGTAACGGGCAGCACCATCCAAGAGGGAGATGCCCTCATCGGTATTGCCGCTTCAGGGGTCCACTCCAATGGGTTCAGCTTGATCCGTAAGGTCCTGCCTGATTGGGGGGAAGATTTCGGTGGCATGCCTATTGGCTTTGCCCTCCTGGAGCCGACCCGGCTCTATGTGAAACCGATCCTGGGTCTCATGGAACGCCTGGAGATTCGCGGTATGGCTCATATTACCGGTGGCGGGTTTTACGAGAATATCCCCCGCATCTTTCCGGGCCCCTGGCTGAAGGCGCGTATCCAGGAAGGAACTTGGCCCATCCCCCGGATCTTCGCCCGGATTGCATACGGTGTTGCCGGGGGAAGCCTTAAGGGGGCAGAAGCTGAAGCCGCAGGAGCGGGTTTGCTCAAAAGCAAGCAAAACCTCAAGCGTATCCTCTTTACTACCTTTAATATGGGTATTGGCTTTGTCTTGGCGGTGGCCCCTGAAGACAGCCTCAGGGCCATCGAATACCTGGATAGCCAAGGGTATCCGGCGTGGAACATAGGCCGGGTCCTTGCCTCGTCGGGTCAAGATGAAGCCCTCTGTTTTGCCTAAGCCCGGTGGGGATGAACCGGTACGGATTTTGGTACTGGTCTCCGGGAAGGGTACCACCCTCCAAGCCTTAATCCATGCGGAACGCCGGGGCGCTCTTGCCGGGGGATGCATCGAGGCGGTTCTTACGGACCGGCCAGGGGTGTATGCCCTGGAACGGGCTCAGGCTGCGGGGATTCCGGTGTATACCGCCCAGGACCTCCCAAGGATAGCATCCCAGGGGTTTTCAGAGCGGATCCTCCATGTTGCCCGGACCCTCAGGGCGGATCTCATCATCTTAGCGGGGTTTCTTTCCATCTTAAAAGGAGAGGTTCTGAGGGTGTACAGGGGGAGGATGATCAACCTGCACCCCAGCCTTTTACCCCAATTCGGGGGGCCCGGGATGTATGGAGAACGGGTTCACCGGGCGGTATTGGCGGCAGGAGCGGCTGAGTCCGGTTGTACGGTCCATGGAGTGGATGCCGGTATTGATACCGGGCCTATCCTGCTTCAGCGCCGGGTTCCGGTTTTGCCCGGGGACAGCCCCCAAACGCTTGGGGAACGGGTTCACCGGGCGGAACAGGATGCCATCGTGGAGGCTACGGCGCTCATGGTGCATAGGATCCGGCAGGAAAGGATAAGCCCCTAGCACACATGGAGGGTGTATCCGGCGCAGCGGTCAATCGTTTTATGACAAATCAACCGGGAGGGAGTATACTAGAATGAATATGCGCAAAATCATGGCAGGAGTTTTGGTCTCTCTAGCAGCGTACCTGTGTAGCGGGTGTATTGATGTGTATCAGCATATCACCAGAAGCCCTCAAGGAATCGAGCATAACACCTTGAAGATCACCGTCTCTAAGCTGCTCCTGGCAATGGCCAATGGCATGTCCGATACAGCCCTGGATTATGATGCCTGGCTCGAAGCAAACAGCGGAAGTATGGACATCCAGGCATACGAGAGCCTTAAGGCCCGTATCGAAAAGGTAAACGACGAGCTGGATTTGGGTTATGTAATCACCATGAACCTGGATTATACCGATACACAAAGCAAGGATATCCTCAGCAAAGGGATGGATTTCATCCCTCTATACACTCCGCAGTATACGGAGATTCATATCACCGCTTTAAGCGATGATGAGGATACGGAAACCAATGAAATGGCATTGGCTTTTTTAAGTACCGGGAAGTACCGCTTGTCCATAAGTAAAACCTGTATCAGTACCTTGAAGCAGGTCCTCATGGCAGCGGAGAGCGAAGGATTCACCGAAATAGCCTGCCTGGATATGGGTGATGCCTATCTCATTGAAATACCCATACGATCTTTTTTTACTAAGGATATATGGATTCGGCTGTATTCGGTATAAGGGATCTTTCCCCTAAGCTTCGCGTAAGGAAAGATGCTCGGTATTTATAGAGTACGTGTATGGTTCATTTAGGAGGACGCCATGAAAAAACGGGCGCTTATCAGCGTGTTTAATAAGGAAGGTATTAGTGATTTCGCTTCTTTTTTAGCGGCATCAGGCTGGGAAATACTCTCCACCGGCGGTACGTTCCGGTATCTGCAAGAGCAGCAGATTCCGGCGATCGATGTCAAAACCATAACGGGTTTTCCCGAATCTCTTGACGGCCGGGTCAAGACCCTGCACCCGGCCATTCATGGAGCGCTTTTAGCCAAGCGCCGGAACCCAAGCCACCGGGAGGCCCTGGAAAAGGCGGGCATTGCTCCGATTGATTTGGTTTGCGTCAACCTGTATCCCTTCTTTGAAAAGGTCCAGGCCGGACTGAGCCACGAGGAGACCTTGGAGTTCATTGATATCGGGGGATCTGCCATGCTGCGTTCAGCAGCGAAGAATTACCAGGATGTGATCGTCCTCTCGGATCCCAGCGACTACCCGCAGGTCATGGCAGCCTTAAAAGAGGGAGACCTGTCCCAGGACCGCCGTAAAGCCCTGGCAGGTAAGGGTTTTGCCTTGACTTCTGCCTATGACGGCGCGGTTGCCCGGTATCTCCTGGAGGAACCCCTGCCTGCCTATTTGCCCTTGTCCTTGAAAAGGGTCCAGGTCCTGCGGTACGGCGAAAATTATCATCAAGCGGCTACCCTGTATTGCCATGCGGATCATCCCGGCGCGTTTGCGGCCATGCAGCAGCTTTCTGGAAAAGAGTTGAGCTATAACAACATCCGGGACTTGGACCTGGCATGGAAGGTGGTCTGTGCTTTCGGGCTTCCCGCAGACGGGACCCCTCCTTTGGGAGAAGCGGACCTGGCCGGGATCGTGCCGGACTTCCCCAAGCTGCCCCCGGTTTGCTGTGTGGCGGTGAAGCACAATACTCCCTGCGGTATTGCCCTGGGGACGAGCCTCATTGAGGCCTATACCAAGGCGTATAGCTGCGACCCCGTGTCTATCTTCGGAGGTATTGTGGGCTGTAATGCACCGGTGGATGTCCCGACCGCAAAGAAACTGGTTGAACTGTTTCTGGAAATCGTCGTGGCTCCGGATTTTGATGCAGATGCCTTAGAAATATTGAAACAAAAGAAAAACCTGAGGATCATGAAGGCTGCTTCCAGCCCCCGGCAAACCAAGGAATATATTTCCGTGGACGGAGGGCTGCTGGTGCAGGATACCGATCAGAAGCTGCTGGAACGCTGGGAAGTGGTAAGCAAGCTGGCCCCTGAGCCGGAAGATGTGGCGGATATGATCTTCGGCATGAGGGCGGTCCAGTATGTCAAATCCAATGCCGTGCTGGTGGCAAAAAACAGGGCGGCCCTGGGTATAGGCGCAGGAGAGACCAACCGGATATGGGCCGCGGAGCTGGCTCTGAACCGGGCGCAACGGGTCATTGTAGCCACTGCCGCCGCGGGTGCCGATGACGGCGCGGCTCCTCGGGTGCTTGCCTCGGATGCCTTTTTCCCCTTCCCCGATGTGATTGAGGCCGCCGCGGCAGCGGGGATCAAGTCCATTATCCAGCCCGGGGGTTCCCAGAACGACCAACCTTCGATAGAAGTCTGTGATATGTTGGGACTGTCCATGGTCTTTACCGGAACCAGGCATTTTAAGCACTAAGCCTCGGTAAGGGTACCAGGAGGGGCTTTGGTAATCCCCTCCTGAACCGTTCTGCCGCTGCCGCTCTCCCCTCAGGGCTTACAGCCTCTCTGCAAGGTAAGCGGTGATAAGAGCACCTAAGGAATTCTCGTGGATCCGGACGATTCTCATCTCCCGTTCCGCGCTGAGAGGGGAATCCGACGCATGAGCGGTATTCACCATGACGTTGCTGCCGAATTCCCGGCGTACCGTACCTCCCGGGGCCTTGAGCGGATCCGTGGGACCGAGTACATCCCGGATCTTCTGAATCGCCTTTTCCCCTTCATAGATCAGGATCATACATTTCACGCTCCCCGGCTGGCGGACAGCCTCCTTTGGGCAGTCATGGGGCTTTATACCCGACATAAAGCCGATGATCTGGTCGAATTGATCCTTGGCATATTCCATACCCACATGCTCGGTTAAGGCCGTTTCGGTTTCATCGCTTAACTGAAAACCGAACTCCTTTTCAAGCAGCTCTTTAGCCTTTTTTCCAAACCGGGAGGCGAGTTTTTCCCGTAAAGCCGCCTCTACCGGGCCATAGAATTCCAGGGCTTCGGCCACGGAAAACCGGTGCACCTTGACCCCTACGATCCGTAAACCGGTCCGGGAGAACATATCAATGATGGTTCCGGGTTTTGATGAGGCGTATTGCCAATTATCCGGCTTAATAATGACCAAGGTCCGCTCCCGTTTCTTCGGGTCAGGGGCTAACGGGGTGCTGATGATGTTCTCTTGGCCTTTAAGAAACCGGGCAAAGACTTCCAAATCCTTATCAGCCCAGAGCTGATCCGGGGGGGTCATCACCGCAGGCTCAAAATAGGTAAGCTCCGGGTGCAGGGGATCCATGATCAGGTCTGCATAGGTATCCCGGATGGTTTCTGCGGTAGTGGCATCCAGGTCCCGGTGTTCTTCATAGATATGACCGCAGATGGCGGATAGTTTCTCACAAGGCTGCTCTCCCCGGAATAACAGGAGCAAGGCCAGGCGCTTCCTATCCCCTACCGGGGCAAAGTTCCGCTCGGTATAATCCGCCAAAAGGGTAAGGGAACCTGCCGTATTCTGTTCCAGTAAGATCGCCGCATATTCCCTCACGAATTCCTTGTTGGGAGCTATCATCTGGGCTCCTACCAGTTCCAAATCCACCTGCGAGAGCAAGCGGGAGATAATACCTCCTGTTCTACTCTTAGCAACCGTATAAGGGGTTACCAGCACGTATGAGAGCGCTTGTTTCATGTACACCTCCAGGTTCTGAGTATATCCTTTCTATTCAAAGCATACCAGAGAGAAATTAACCCCCTTCGGCCTAAGGGCGTAACGCATGCGTTAGGCTTGATCGGGAACGCTCCATTCTCAAGACAAAATACTCCATACCCAAGGAAGAAAGCGCAGAACTATCCTCCGCAGGCGGCCTTCACCGGCGCGGTTAGTTCTCTTTTTAACCCTTACCCGTACCGCAGGCCAGCGGGCATAAAAAACACCGGCTCCTTTTCCATAGGCCGGTGTGTTCAGGGAGTCCCCGGAGGGCTGCGTGCTTAGAGCTTAAACAGCAGTTCCTCGTACCCCGGGAAGGGCCAGGCATGTTTGGCCACCAGTTTCTCCAATCCATCCCCCCGGGAACGGACCGCATCCATAGCAGGCCGAACCTTCTCACCATACACCTTAGCCTTGCTAAAGGGATCCTCCACCTCCTGGGCTTCTGCCAAAACTGCCTCCAGCTTGGCCGTCTCATCGTAGAGTTCCGCGGCAAGCTCGGCAATGCGCTTGACCTGTTTCGCCTGGGGTATATTGGTGGCCCCTACCGCAGCCAGGGCCGCAGCATCCTGGGCAAGGGTGCCTGCATAGCTCGTTGCTGCGGGGAAGAGGTAGCGCCGTGCCATGTCTATGGTAACCCCTGCCTCAATGTTGATCTGTTTGGCGTATTTTTCCAGGTAAATATGGTAGCGGCTCTCCATCTCGTCCTTGGAGAAGACCTGGTGCGCCTCAAAGAGGGCTATGGTTTCGCTTTGGATAAGCACCGAAAGGGCATCTACCGCGTTCCGCACATTCGGCAGGCCCCGGCGCTCGGCTTCCCTCATCCATTCCTCAGCATACCCATTACCGTTGAATACCACCCGCCGGTGTTTGGCATAGGATTCCTTGATGATACTCTGTATGGCCTCGTTTTTATTCGCGGCCTGCTCCAGTTTATCTGCAAACTCAGACAGGACCTGGGCCACAGCCACATTGAGATAGGTATTGGGCGTGGCTATGGACTGGGAAGAGCCCACCATGCGGAACTCAAACTTGTTCCCGGTAAAGGCAAAGGGACTGGTCCGGTTACGGTCTGATACGTCTTTGGGCAGGTTGGGAAGGCTCGTAACCCCCAGCTTTATCACCTGCCCGCCTTCGCTCTTGGCGCTGCTCTTCCCTTCTGCAATGTTATCCAGTATCTCGGTCAGGGGGCCGCCGAAGAAGATGGAGACAATAGCCGGCGGCGCCTCATTGGCCCCCAGCCTGTGATCATTGGCCGCAGTGGCTGCGGAGGCCCTGATTAACAGGGCATAGCGGTCCACAGCCTCCACCACTGCGGCGGCAAAAAAGAGGAAACGGGCATTAGACTCAGGGTTCTCCCCAGGCTCAAAGAGGTTTATCCCATCATCCGTGGCCATAGACCAGTTGTTATGCTTGCCGGACCCGTTTACCCCGGCAAAGGGCTTCTCGTGGAGCAAGCCTTCCATACCGTGCCTTCGGGCCACACTCTTGATGGTTTCCATGACCAACTGGTTCGCATCCACTGCCGCAGTGGTGGTGGTAAACACCGGGGCTATCTCAAACTGGTTGGGGGCCACCTCGTTATGCTGGGTCTTGGCGGCTATACCCACCTTCCACAACTCGGTGTTGAGTTCCCGCATGAAGCCTGCCACCCGTTCCTTGATGGCCCCGAAATAGTGATCCTCCATCTCCTGCCCCTTGGCAGGCATAGAACCGAACACGGTCCTTCCGGTGAGGATGAGATCCGGCCGCGTATCATAGAGGGTCTTATCCACCAGGAAGTATTCCTGTTCAGGCCCCACCGTGGTATACACCCGCTTAGAACTCTCATTCCCCAAGGCCCGCAGGACCCGTATCGCCTGTTTGCTCAAGGCGTCGATAGACTTGAGCAGGGGCACCTTCTTATCCAGGGCCTGTCCATAGTAGCTGATAAACGCGGTGGGTATGCACAGGGTGGTGCCGGTCTGATCCTGCTTGAGAAAGGCAGGGCTCGTTACATCCCAGGCCGTATAGCCTCGGGCCTCAAAGGTGGCCCGCAGTCCCCCGGAGGGGAAGCTTGATGCATCAGGCTCACCCTTGATAAGTTCCTTGCCGGAAAACTCCATAATCACCCTGCCGTCCGGGGTCGGGGCTATAAAGGAATCATGCTTCTCCGCGGTAAGCCCGGTAAGGGGATGGAACCAATGGGTGTAATGGCTTGCCCCCTGGGTCAAAGCCCAATCCCGCATGGCCGCAGCCACGACCTCCGCCACCTCCAAGGTCAGTTCCTTTTCCCCGCGCTGAACCGCCAGGATTTCCTTGTAAATATTCTTAGGCAGCCGTTCCCGCATGACTGCATTAGAAAAACAATGAGAGCCGTACAACGCGGCTACCGGGGTTTTGGTAAAATCCACAATACTCATGATATCCTCCCGTAAATCCAAATAACACAATGATATCCACTATAAAACACTCCGCTCTGCCTGTCGAGATCTGCCTCCGGGCTGGTCCGAGAGTGAGCTGCATACGGGAAGGCCCTCCCTCCCGTATACAGCCTCTTAGCCTATGGCTAGGGAGCCGGTCTCGCCGGTCCGTATACGAATACATTCATCAATAGGAAGCACAAAGATTTTGCCGTCTCCAATCTCACCACTCCGGGCTCCCTGGATAATGGCATCCACCGTGGGTTTTACAAAGCTGTCGTTCACCGCAATTTCAATACGGACCTTCTTTAAGAGGTTCACTTCTATCTCAACCCCCCGGTACAGCTCGGTATAGCCCTTCTGCTGACCGCAGCCCATCGCGTTGGTTACAGAAATCTTGTAAACCTCAGCCTTGTACAGTTCCTGTTTCACCTCATTCAACATATGAGGCTGTATATACGCAATAATGAGTTTCACCGCAGAGCTCCTTACATGTTGCTGAAGAACTGAAAGCCCGTATAGGCTTCGGTCTTGTGTTCGGTGATATCCAGGCCCATGAGTTCCTCTCTGGGCATAACCCGCAGGCCTATGATGGCCTTGATTGCCAGGAAGAGGACCAGGCTCGTGAGGGCAGCCCAGGCTCCTACCGAAAGGATGCCCACAAGCTGTATCCCCAACTGGGCAAAGCCGCCTCCGTGGAGCAGGCCCAGGGCAGTGCCTTCGCTGTTGCCCCAAATACCCACCGCCAAGGTACCCCAGATACCGCATACCAGGTGCACTGAAGAGGCCCCTACCGGGTCGTCTACCTTGAGAACCTTGTCGATGAATTCCACGGCGCATACCACCAGTATGCCTCCGATAAGGCCTATCACCACGGAAGCTCCGGGAGTAACCACAAAACAGGACGCGGTAATAGACACCAGCCCTGCCAGCGAGCCGTTCATGGACATGGAGGCATCCGGTTTCTTGAACCATACCCAGGAGGTAATCAAAGCGCTCACCGTTCCCGCGGATGCTGACAAGGTAGTGGTAACACAGACCCGGGCAATGGAGGAGTCCATCGCGGAGAGGGTAGATGCCCCGTTAAATCCATACCAGCCAAACCACAAGAGTAAGACCCCCAGACAGGCAAAGGGCAGATTATGCCCGGGGAAGGCCTTCACGGCGATGGTCCCGTCCGGGCCTTTCACATACTTGCCCTGCCTGGGGCCGAGCACCGCAGCCCCTATGAGGGCTGCCCAGCCTCCTAGGGAGTGGACCACCGTAGAGCCGGCAAAATCGTGGAAGCCGAGCTGGGAAAGCCAGCCGCCTCCCCAGATCCAGTGCCCGGATATGGGGTAGATAAAGGCCGAGATAAAGCAGGTATACACCAGGTACGACTTGAACCGGGTCCGCTCTGCCATGGCTCCTGAAACAATGGTAGACGCGGTGGCGGCAAACACCACCTGGAAGAACCAATCCCGGTAAAAGCTCGGGTCTTCCATAGAACCCTTAAAGAATTCAGAGGTTCCTATGATTCCCAGGGCATCCGCGCCGTACATGAGGCCCCAGCCCAGGGCCCAATACACCAGCGCGCCGAAACAAAAATCCATGAGGTTCTTCATGATGATATTGGTGGCATTTTTTGCACGGGTAAGCCCGGTCTCAACCAAGGCAAAGCCCGCCTGCATGATAAAGACCAAGATAGCCCCGCAGAATAACCATACCATATCCAGTGCATTTGCCAGGGTATAGCCCTCTTCTTGTGCAAAGAGGGCTATGCCCCCATAGAGGAGCAGCCCTGCTAACAGGATACTCTTTTTCCGCACGTTCATTCCTCCTAATAAGAATACTCTCCAGTAGTTAAGCAGGGATCATGCCAATCCCCTCAAGAGCAGGCTTTTTTCTCGGTATGGGAGGCAGAAAGACCCCCATACCTCCCGAATGTGTATCCTGAGCGTCAAAAACGAGAGGCTTTGAGGTGCTATGAGGGTGGGCCGGGCTACATAAAGGTACGAAAAAGCCCGGGGGTCCTACATTTTTGTAGGGCCCTAATCTTTACAGTGCCCTATGCAGCGGCTACTATAAGGCTATGAAGGATACCCCGCGGGTACTGGTGGTAGATGATGAAGGCAAGATCCTGGACTTGGTAAAAGCCTACCTGGAGATGGAAGGGTTCAAGGCGCTTTGCGCCGCAAGCGGCAGGGAGGGGATGGCGATTTTTGAGCGGCATCACGGTTCAAAGGAGCCCCTTTCCCTGATACTCCTGGACCTCATGCTGCCCGACGGCTCTGGTGAAGGGCTCTGCACAAAAATACGGGCCCTGTCGGATATCCCCATCATCATGATCACCGCCAAAGTGGAAGAAGAAGACATCATTCACGGCCTGAGCATAGGCGCAGATGATTATGTAACGAAACCCTTTAGCCCCAGGCAGCTTATGGCACGGGTACGGGCCGCGTTACGCAGAAGCAGCGGTAAACCGGCAGGCGAAGCGGTGCTTTCCTACCGTGATTTAACCGTAGACAGGGAACAACGGATCGTGCGCCGTAAGGGGGAGGCCCTGAGCCTCACCCGGGACGAATACCGTATCCTGAGCCTGCTCATGTCCCGCAAGGCGAAGATCTTCACCCGGGAAGAGATCCTGGATGCGATAAAAGGCGCTGATTATGAGGGCTTTGACCGGTCGGTGGACACCCACATAAAGAAACTGCGGGCCAAGCTTGAGGATGATCCGAAAGCCCCCCAATATATCACCACGGTCTACGGTATGGGATACCGTCTGGGGGAAGCATGAAAGGCCGAAACCGGGCTTCCCCCCTCAGCCTGCAAAACCGTCTGGCCCTTACCTACATCCTGTTTATCAGCGCGGCCTTGGGCAGCTTAACCCTGGCCATTAATCGCTTCACCCACATACGTTTTAACACGCTCATTCAGGAGAACGGCAGCGCAAAAAGCCAGGAGATAGTCCGGGTTATAGGGGACTTGTACAATCCCCTGCAAGGCGGCTTCGACAGCCGTACCGTAGAGGCTATGGGCATGTACTTTGTCCATGAGGGCTATATCGTAAGCGTGGAAGATGCCCAAGGGGAAACGGTATGGAACGCCCGTTCCTGCGATATGCAGCAGTGCGTGGAGGTACTGAGCAGTATAAGCGCCCGGATGGAGGGGCAGTTCGGCTTAAACGGCCGGATGCAGCAGCAGCGCTATCCGGTCCGCTATAAGGGCATGACCGTAGGGTGGGTACGCATAGAAAGCTACGGCCCCTTTTTCTACAGTGAGACGGAGACCCGGTTCTTAGGCTCCATAAACCGGCTCCTCCTGGTGGCCGGCCTCTTCCTTGTCTTCTTGAGCGCGGGTATTGCCGTTGAGCTGTCCCGAAGCATTGCCCGGCCGGTCCTCCAGGCCGCAGAAGCTGCCCGGGCCATAGCGCGGGTACATGCACGGAGAGCCCCCCCTGAAACCATACGCATCCGCGATCAGTATAAGACGCGGGAACTCCAGGACCTCTCCTGTTCAATCAATGAGCTGGCCGCAGCTTTGGAGGCTGCCGAGCACCGGCAAAAGCAGTTGAGCGCGGACATAGCCCATGAACTGCGCACACCCCTCACCTGTTTACAGGGAAACGTAGAGGCCATGATTGACGGCGTGTATACACCGGACAGAGAGCACTTGCTCAGCTGCCATGAGGAGATCATCCGGTTGAGCCATTTGGTTGAGGAGCTGCACATCCTTACCGGTCTTGAGTGGGATAGGATGAGCCTGAACAAGAGCGTGTTTGATCTGGCCAAATTAGTACAGGTGAGCACGGAACAGTTCAAGGCCGCGGCCCATGAAAAAGGCATAGCCTTGGAGCTCAATCTTATTGAAAGCCCCATTGAAGCGGATTATGACCGGCTCAAACAGGTGTTTATGAACCTCCTTTCCAATGCGGTCAAATACACCGATTCAGGGGCCATACGGGTCTCTATAGAAAAAAGAGGGCCCGGTTCCCGTCACTGGGACTGCATCATTGCCGATACGGGCATGGGCATACCTGAAGAGGACATGCCCCATGTCTTTGAACGCTTCTACCGCACGGACAAATCCCGCAGCCGCAGCACCGGCGGCGCGGGCATAGGCCTGTCCATAGCCGCGGCGATAGTCTCGGCTCACGGAGGGGCCATCACCGTGGAACGGGCAGGCAAAGAACAGGGCGGCCCGGGCAGCGTATTCCGGGTAGCCTTATAAGGGGACCTACCCAGGCCGGGCTCTTCCCCGGTATCCTAAGCAGTATGACGCAATTCACCGATGACTTTATCCGGGAGATCCCCAAGACGGATCTCCATGTACATCTGGACGGCTCCTTACGGCTTTCCACCCTTATAAGCCTTGCCCGGGAACGGCATATAGCGCTTCCCTCCTTTACCGAGGAGGGCCTTCGGGAGCTGGTTTTCACGCCTTCCTATAAGAACCTTGATGAGTACCTGCGGGGCTTTGCCTGGACCGGGAAAGTCCTCCAGGACGCGGAGGCCCTGGAACAGGCCGCCGGCGAGCTTGCCCAGGATAATGCTGCCGAAGGGGTCCGGTACCTGGAAGTGCGCTTCGCGCCCCAGCTTCACATGCACGAGGACTTCACCTTTGAACAGGTTATCCGCGCGGTAGACCGGGGCCTTCGCCGGGCCCGGGACCGCATAAACGCCTCCCTTACGGAGAGGGAGCCTCCTTTTGAATACGGCATCATCCTGTGCGCCATGCGCTTCTTTAATGCCCAGTTCTCCCGGTACTACCGGGGCTTTTCCGCGGTGCACCCCTATTCCACTCCCCGTGAGATAATACAGATGGCCGGACAGGAACTGGCCAAGGCCGCAGTAAAGCTGCGCCGGGAAAGCGACATCCAGCTTGTTGCCTTTGACCTGGCAGGCAGTGAACAGGGGTATCCTGCCAGCGCGCATGAGGAGGCCTACCGGTATGTTACCAAGAACTTTATGCGGAAGACCGTACACGCGGGTGAAGCCTATGGGCCGGAATCCATCTTTCAAGCCATTACCGACCTCCATGCCGACCGGATAGGCCACGGCCTGCATCTGTTTGATGCGGACATGATCAGCCACATCCCAGCCCAGGGCAAAGAAGCCTATGTGGAAAACCTGGTCAACTACATTGCGGAAAACAGGATAACCATTGAGGTGTGCCTTACCAGCAATTTGCAAACCGCTCCATATATAAGCGGCATCCGGGCCCACTCCTTCCGGAATATGCTTGAGAAAAAGCTCTCCCTGAGCCTGTGTACGGACAACCGGCTGGTATCCCGGACCACTATCTGCAATGAGTACCGTCTGGCCTTGGACAATTTTGCGATATCCCCGGCAAAGCTCAAGGATCTGGTTACCTATGGGTTTAAGCGTTCCTTTTACTATCATAGCTACACGGAAAAACGGGCGTATGTGAGAAAGGTCTTGAACTACTACGAAAGCCTGGAAAAGAAACACGGCCTCTGCTGAGACCTAAGCCCCCAGGTACGGGAAAGAGCTGCTCATGCGGGAGGTGTCCCGGTTTACGCTTGCATAGGCTACCCCCAAATGCCTATGATAAGCGTATGCAAGCGAAATCAGAACAAAAACCTGTGAAAAAGCTCCCGAGGCGAGCCTCTGCAGAGCCGGCAAGACCGGCAGCCTCCCGGGTCTACGATGAATCCAAGGTAAAAACCCTTTCCTCCCTGGAACATATACGCCTGCGTACCGGTATGTATATAGGACGCCTGGGCGATGGCGCTCACCCGGACGACGGCATCTATGTACTCCTCAAGGAGATCATTGATAATGGCATTGACGAATACATCATGGGGCATGGAGACCGTATTGAGGTGGAAGTATACCAAGAACCCGCCCAAGACCGGCCTGCGGTGAGGGTGAGGGATTTTGGCCGGGGCATACCCCTGGGTAAGCTGGTGGAATGTGTCTCGGTGATCAATACCGGGGCCAAATACAACGATGAGGTCTTTCAATTCTCCGTGGGCCTCAATGGGGTGGGAACCAAGGCGGTAAACTCCCTGTCTTCCTTTTTCCGGGTCCTCTCGGTCCGGGAGGGCTTCTATGCGGAAGCGATCTTTGAACGGGGCGTCCTCATCAAGGAGATCAAGAAGGGGAAGCTCAAGACCCCGGAGCCCAACGGCACCCTGGTGGAGTTTACCCCGGATACGGAAATCTTCGGGAGCTATGCCTTCAACCAGGAATTCATTGAACGGCGCATACAGCATTACGCCTACCTCAACCGGGGACTCAGCCTCTCCCTGAACGGCAAAATCTACCTGTCTACCGGGGGGCTCTTTGACCTCCTCGGCGAAGAGGTCGGTGAAGGGGGCCTGTACCCCATAGGCTACTACCAGGGGGAGCGCATTGAGTTGGCCTTTACCCACACCGTGAACTACGGGGAGACCTACTTTTCCTTTGTCAACGGCCAGTACACCAGCGACGGGGGGACTCATCTTTCAGCCTTTAAGGAGGGCTTTCTCAAGGGGATTCAGGTCTATTGCAAGAAAGAGTACCGCAGCGAGGATATCCGGGAAGGGCTTAGCGCCGCGGTGGCGATTAAGCTGCAGAATCCCATCTTTGAGAGCCAGACCAAGAACAAGCTGGGCAATGGGGATATCCGTGCATGGATGGTTCAGGAGGTGAAAGCCGCGGTGGAGGACTGGCTCCACAAGCACCCTGAGGAAAGCAGGAAGCTGGAACAGAAGATCATGGCCAACGAGAGCCTCCGAACCGAGCTCAACCAGGTGAAGAAGGAAGCACGGGAGGCGGCTAAGAAGATAGCCCTGAAGATTCCCAAGCTCAAGGACTGTAAGTACCACCTGGAGGACGGGGAAAAGGGGGCCTCTTCCACGCTGTTCATCACCGAGGGGGATTCTGCGGCGGGCTCTATGGTCTCCAGCAGGGATGTGATGACCCAGGGGATCTTCTCCCTGAGGGGCAAGCCGGAAAACATGTACGGCAAGAAGCGGACGGCCATCTACAAGAACGAGGAGCTCTACAACATGATGATGGCCCTAGGGATTGAAAACGATGCTGCTTCCCTGCGCTATGCCCGGATTGTGATTGCCACGGATGCGGATTTTGACGGTTTTCATATCCGCAATCTGCTTTTAACCTTTTTTCTCTCCTACTTTGAAGAACTGGTCAATTCCGGCAGGGTCTATATACTGGAGACTCCCCTGTTCCGGGTACGGACCAAGAAGGAGACCCGGTATTGCTATACCGAGCAGGAACGGAACGAGGCGGTCAAGGCCCTGGGGGCGCAGAGTGAGGTTACCCGTTTCAAGGGCCTTGGGGAGATAAACCCCAAGGAATTCGGCCAATTCATAGGGCCGGATATGCGGCTGGTTCCGGTAGCGGTGCAGACCCTTAAAGCGGTTCCCCAGGTCTTGAGCTTTTACATGGGCAAGAACACCCCTCAGAGGAGGGAATACATTATGAAGAACCTCCTCGACCCGCCCCAGGGGGTTTAACGCCCATGACTGGCAGCCCCCCCAGGGGGTTTAATGCCCATGACTGGCAGTGGTGATAAGGGATCGAAGCGCCCTTTGCCTCCAGATGAGCGATAAGCGGGACGCACTACCGGGGGGTTTGGGGGGCCTTTCGGCCCCCCATATAAAAAAGCCGAAGGCCCCTAGCTGTCCGGCTCGTTCCGAAGGAACGGCCGGACATATCCGCGCCTTGCCCCGGCGGGTAGGGAGATGAAACAAACAGACAACAAGGAGACCGATGGTGAGGGCCACCTGCCGTGGAGGCATAGGGGCCGCCAGGGTAGATCGACTCCATCGATCCAGGGTAGATCGACTCCATCGATCCAGGGTAGATCGACTCCATCGATCCAGGGTAGATCGACTCCATCGATCCAGGGTAGATCGACTCCATCG
>JAITEL010000092.1 GCA_031282065.1 Treponema sp. | reverse complement strand
CTTGCGGGGTCCACCCCGGAGGAATACGCCGAAGGGGCCGCCCTGCTCAATACAAGCTCCATCGACATGATCGAACTCAACATATCCTGCCCCAACGTCAAGGCCGGGGGCATGGCCTTTGGCCTTGACCCGGAAGCGGCGGCGGCGGTGACCGGCCCGGTACGGAAAGCCGCGCCGGACAAGCCCCTGATGGTCAAACTTTCCCCCAACGCGCCGGACCTTGCCGCGGTGGCCCGGGCCTGTATCAAAGCCGGGGCCGACGCCCTTTCCCTGGTCAACACCTTCAAGGCCATGGCCATCGACATTAACCGGCGGCAGCCGATTTTTGACACGCTCAGCGCCGGCCTTTCGGGACCCGCGATACGGCCTATCGCCCTGCGGATGGTATGGGAACTTTACGAAGCCCTCCGGGAACCCGGCGGCGCCGCGGTTCCCCTGGTCGGTATGGGGGGCATCGCCGGTACGGAAGACGCCCTGGAATTCCTCATGGCCGGGGCCGCGGCAATTCAGGTCGGTTCCGCCACCTTTCCGCACCCCCAGGCCATGACCGGCATCATCGACGGGATAGCCTCCTATATGAACAAGCGGAACCTCGGCGGCATAGGGGAACTCAATATCCGGAACTGAAGTCTATTGGAGGTGTTCAGAAACTACAGACCTCAATGGAGTCTGTTTTTTCTGAACAACAACCGCTAAAAACATCTACCCTTCCAGAATAAGCAAGGTTTTCGGGTCCAGCTTCAGGGCCATAGCTTCGGGGTTGTAAATGTCCCGGTCCTTGGAAACCGAAAGCTCAATATGATCCGCCCTGGGTTCCAGGACGATGACCACGCCGATAAGGTCCAGGTAGTCCTTGATCAAAACGGGGATATTCCGCTTGTCGTAACTGGGCCTTTCGCTGTTGACGGTACAGCTATACCAGAATTCAATCCCCAGCTCCTGGGCAAAGGCCCGGGTTTTTTCAAGCCGGTTCCGTTCCATCCGGGAAAAATCAAAGCCGTCAACAATAATTGCCTCCGCCGTAAAGCCCCCTTCCACAATCATGGCCCGGAGACTCTTGAGGATCTGATCCCCCGACATACCGTCCTGGTTAAAATTCATCAAGACCCGGTTTTTCACCACGTCATTTTTTACTTCCCGGGTATTTTCCAGGTTTTTTTTACTGACAAATTCGTCAAAAATATCCTCGTACCAGGCCAGCACATAACCGGTATGCTGGGTAAAGGAAACGTGGATCACCTTTTTCCCCTGCAAGAGTTTGTCCAGCGCAATCTGCACCAGCACCGAGGTTTTCCCCACCCCGCTCTGGGAGGCGATAACGCCGATCTCCCCGGCCTTGAGGCCCCCGTGGATAGACTTTTCAAATATTCGCACCGGACTGCGCTGGATAAGTTCCTGTTTAACCATCATCAACTCCAAAAATTAAGGTAAAAACTGTCCGCCGGGACAGTGAGTCCACACCCGCCTGTTAAGCCGCGTGAACCGCGGGCCTTACCGGGCCTCCTTCCGCCGTTTTTCCTCATAGGCCTTAATCAGGGCTTCGGAAATGCCCGCCGGGACTCTCCCGTATTTTTCAAACTCCATGGTGAATTCCGCCTTTCCCTGGGTCAGGGAACGGAGGACCGTGGAATAGCCGAACATTTCACTTAAGGGGACTTCCGCTTCCACCCGGGAAAAAGCGCCGTCCTCGGAGGACGCGGATATTATACCACGGCGCTGGTTAATCGAGGCAAAAATATTTCCCTGAAACTCCGTGGGCCCCTCGACCGAAACCTTCATGATAGGTTCGAGGATACAGGGTTTGGCCTTGCCGTAGGCCTCCCGGAACGCGCCGATGGCCGCCATCTGGAAGGCGATGTCCGAAGAGTCCACCGGATGGGACTGGCCGTCGTTGATGAGGCAGCGGATATTGACAATAGGAAACCCGATAAGGCTGCCCCTTTTGATCGCCTCCTTAAAGCCCTTGTCGCAGCTGGGGATAAATTCGGTGGGGATCGCCCCGCCCTTGATATTGTCCACAAATTCGTAATCCCCGTCCGCGAAGGGTTCCATATAGCCCGCCACCCGGCCGTACTGGCCCGAACCGCCGGTCTGTTTTTTGTGGGTATAGTTGAATTCCGCCCGCTGGGTAATGGCCTCCCGGTAGGCCACCTGGGGCATCCCGGTCTCCACCTCGCACTTGTACTCCCGGAGCATCCGCTCGACATACACTTCCAGGTGAAGTTCCCCCATCCCCCTGATGATGGTCTGGTTGGATTCGCTGTCCACATAGGTCTGGAAGGTGGGGTCTTCCTTGGTAAAGCGGTTCAGGGCCTTGGCCATGTAGTCCGCGGACTTTTTATCTTTCGGGGTGATGGCCAGGGAGATAACCGGCTGGGGAACGAACATAGAGGTCATGGCGTAGTTGAGCCCGTGCCCGCAGAAGGTATCCCCCGAAGCGCAGTCAATACCGAACAGGGCTACAATATCTCCGGGAGCCCCTTCATTGATGTCTTCCATGCTGTCCGCATGCATGCGCACCAGACGCCCCACCTTGAATCGTTTGCGGGATCGGGTATTGGTAAGCTCTTCCCCCTTCTTGAGGGCCCCCTGGTAGATCCGCACGTAGGTAAGCTGGCCGTATTGGCCGTCTTCCAGTTTAAAGCCCAGGGCCACGGTGGGCATCTGTTCATCCGCCGCAAGCTCTACCCGCTCTTCCCCCTTATCCAGGTCCAGGGCGTAGTTCTTAACTTCCAGGGGATTGGGAAGGTAATCCTTCACCCCGTCCAGCAGGCTCTGGATGCCCTTGTTTTTATAGGCAGAACCGAGCATCACCGGTACGAAAGCCTCCGAAAGGGTGCCTTTACGAATGCCGGACCGCAGCAGTTCTTCGGGGACCGCTTCTCCTCCCAGGTACCGCTCTGCCAGTGCATCGGAAAACATGGAGGCCGCTTCCAGGAGCTCCTCCCTGTAGGCAGCGGCTTCCGCCCGGAGCGCGGCGGGAATCTCCCCATACCGCAGATCGGTCCCCTGGTCCCCCTCAAAATACACCGCCTGCATGGTGATAAGGTCCACCACCCCTTCGAGCTTGTCCTCAAGGCCTATAGGTATCTGGATCAGCACCGCGTTGAGGCCCAGTTTCTCCCGAAGCTGGGAACGTACCTTGAAGGGATTGGCCCCGGTCCGGTCGCACTTATTGATGAAGGCAATCCGGGGCACATGGTAGCGCTTGAGCTGCCTGTCCACGGTGATGGACTGGGACTGGACCCCTCCTACCGCACAGAGCACGAGGATGGCTCCGTCCAAAACCCGCAAGGACCGTTCCACTTCAATGGTAAAGTCCACATGGCCGGGGGTATCGATAAGGTTTATCCTATGTTCTTTCCAGGTAACCTGGGTTGCTGCCGATTGAATGGTGATGCCCCGTTCCCGTTCAAGTTCCATGTGATCCATGGTGGCCCCTACCCCGTCCTTGCCCCGGACTTCGTGGATGGCGTGGATCTTGTTGCTGTAGAACAAAATACGCTCTGAGAGGGTGGTTTTACCCGAATCAATATGCGCGCTAATGCCAATGTTCCGCATCTTGGTAATGTCGATGCCCATAGTGTGTGATACTCCTTGTCTGTTCCAGGGATAGTTTTTCCCCTTTTTTTACGGCTCTGCCGTCAACGGTGTTGCTCTATTTTCTTTAGATTCTTTCAGGTATGTGATGAAGAAAAAGATAACAGACCCATTATATTGGTAGAATATAGCAAGGTTTGCTCCATTATGCAAGCGTCTGAGAAGGGAGCCGCTTCCAATCCACATACCCGCAAGGGGTGCGGCATAGAGCTAAGACACCGGGTGTTTCTTTGCCCTAAGCCTGGTGAGATAGGCCTCTTTGGATAAGAGCTTAATCGCAGCATCAATCGGTTTCGCCTCAGGGCTGTTTTCAGGATATAAAAAGCACAGCTCTTGGGGTATGGGGTTCCCCGGATAGCGATAGCGTGCATAGGAGCGGGAACATTTCCAGCCCCGGGGAGGGAGTGGGGTTTTGACAATGTCTCCTGCGATAATATCCGCTTGCTCCTGTTCATGCCGGCCCGGCTCCGCAACTACTATGGTCTTATGCAGCCTTCGTCCAATCTCATAGAGCAGGTCTATGGCTATTCCTTTCACCTCCCCCTGCTCATAATAGGCCATCAAAGAGGTATCATTTTTTATGGACACCAAGAGGCAGGCCCTGCCCAGGAGCCCGGATACCGGGGGCCGGGGATGCTTCTTTCCGCCGAGGATGAGCAAACAGAGGATCAAGAACCAAAGGCTCCCCAGGAGAACCACCCCAACCATGACCAGGGTCTTTATGAGGATGTTTCGCAGTTCCTCCTGAACCGAGCCCAGATCATAGCCGGTCTCGATCAAGGCCCTTACCGCACCGGTGGCATCCACGAGGGGACCGCAGGCATACAGCCACCGTCCGCTGGCATTTACCTCTATCCCCTGCACATAGGCTCCGGTCTCCAAGACCCCGTGCCTGGGGTCATCTTCCCTATCCTGGGCATAGGGATAGAACATACCTAGGGAACCTTCGAGATCGTAGAGCGCGTACCGGATCCCATCCTGGATCTTCCATATCCGCTGATATACCCGCTTTCCGGTAAATTGGGTTTGGGCAAATACTTCATAGAGCTGGTCCTGCAAGACCTGGTAGGCTTCGCGGTCGTAGTCTCGGGGAGAAGTCAGGGACTGCAACAGGGTGCTGTCTATCCTGCTTGCCATGAAACGGGAAATATTCTCAAGCCTGGTGAAGGTGCTTTCATTGTACTGCTCTTGCATCTTCTTGATGACGAGAACCGAAGCAAGGCCCCCTCCCAAGGCGATACTCATTCCCAAGGTGAAGATCAAGGTCCCGGCCTTAGTCCCTTGCAGCCTCAGCAGGGCACGAAGGAGCAGGGCCAGGGACAAGAGGAGGGGGGGAATATCCAGGAGCAAGAGGGCAAAGAGCACCTTCCGTTTGAAGAGGAACCATGGCGCATAGTCATAGGTCTCCCAGGTCTCAAAGGCCCCCTCTTGGCTGCATATAAGCAGGCTGTCCCCGAAGGAAACCGCGAAAAGCCCTGCCTGGGTAGCCTCAAGGAGGTAATAAGGATGTGCCTTGTCCCCGGTAAACAGGACCTGCCGGGTACCGGTTGCAGGATCAAGCAGGACAATCTCAGCAGTGGAGAGATCCGTATAGATAATCCCCCCATCCTTCCACGATGTTACGCCCCAGGGTAGGCTATCCTTGGCGGCCCCCGTCCAGGTACCGGTAAGGGTTCCGGAAAAATCGTATTGTTTGATAAGCCCTGCCTTGGTGATAAGGTTAAGCCTCTCTTGTTCCGCCTGTATTCCGGCATAAGCGATCTCACGGAATGCCTGGGGGTACTCAAAGAAAGCCATGCTTTTGATGGTTCCCGTGCCGGTGGTTTGCACCTGTTCGAGCCAGAAACCCTGGTCTCCTAAACGGACCAGATAGAGGGCGCCCCGGTAATAGGACAAGCCCCGCAGCTTCCCTTGGGTGATGCTGAAATCCTCGTTAATATACCCATACCGGTAGATTTCCTCCTGAAATACCCCATCCGCGGTATACTTCAGTATCCGTTCATAACTCTCTTCTAAGACCCCGCCGAAATGGGTATCCAGGATATACAGGTTATCCGCCTCATCAAACTGGAGGCTTTCTGCCCGGGAAAAGGATTGGGTTGACCGAGGTTTGGCTTGCAACTGGTAGAGCAACTCTTTTTCCGCATTCAGTACCAGCACCGATGCATGGGCATTCTCAACGATCCCCAGGCGAGCGTGGTTTCCGGTTCCGTAGGCCACCAACTTCAAGGTGCCGGTGGTCTTCCAGGGGGTGAAGCTGAACATATCCCTATAGAGCCACAACTCTCCTGAAAGGAGTACAAAAACAAGCACGCCGATGATCCTCAGTTTTTCCAGTATCTTCTTTCTCATTTGTCCTCCCACATGATACTCCTTCGATTTTGCAGTTTCTAGAGGAACGGTGCTGTGGTATGCATGCTTTACCGCTTTCTCCTGCAAGGTAATGGCGCCTATTAGGGCTTGGGGACAGGGTAATTATTTTCTATGAATGGCGGTGTATCTTTTTTATATCAGGTTCTTTCAGTTTGCACAAATCCAACAACTACCGTATTATCCAATTTCTGCAAGCTCTCCGATCTTTTTCAACAAAGAAAAAAATTGATCGTCGTAATCAAAATCAACCAGCTCCACTTTATTATCTAAGCTCATATATAGTTCAGAATACACCTTAAGAAAATTCTCCGCGGGAAGACCCTTTACGCCAATATCTATATCAGAATTTTGATGCATGGTACCGGTAACGAGGGATCCAAACAAATAAATGGTCTTACACCCTGCAGCTTTGAGTACGCTTGTTGCTTTTTCAATATCTCTTCTATATTTTTCTGGTATATTCAGTTCCATATGGTAGACCATACCTCAGTTTTTGCTTAGCCTAGTCCGCAGTCTTAGGGCGTGTTCACACGACGTAAAGTGATAACTGTGAGCGCCACATAAATAACCGCAGTGAACATGATGTCAAGTTTGTCATAACGGGTACAAACCCGGCGGTATCCCTTTATACGGC
>JAITEL010000040.1 GCA_031282065.1 Treponema sp. | reverse complement strand
CATGGAATAGAAGGCGCAACCAAGAAGCGCGTAAAATCAACTGGCGGTTTACCACAGCTGACGCCCGCATTAAACTGAAACGCCTATATCCACAGTTTAAATAGAGACTCGATACTAGGCTGGATCGATCCCATGACACTAGGCTGGATCGATCCCATGACACTAGGCTGGATCGATCCCATGACACTAGGCTGGATCGATCCCATAAACTCCTGCTCAAGCAGCACTCCTGCTTGCAAAAAGGAAGCTTCCTCCTGTACAGTAGGAGTATGCAGTATACCCAATGGCGTGGGCTGCTCTGTTTTTTCATGGGCCTTGCGGTTTCAGACGTATGGGCCCAGGAAGGGGCCGCCCTGCCTGAGCAGCAGCTTTCGAACATGGCTCAGGCGGATACCGCCCCCAACACGGGGGATGTCTCCGCTTTGGTAGGCGTAACCTTGGAAGGGCTCTGTTCCCGTTTTGGCTTTCCCCGCTCGGTGTATGTGGAACGGGGCCTTGAAACATGGCAGGACGATGTGGTCTTTTCCTATGAGGCAGGGGATTTCTTTATATTTAAGGATAGGGTCTGGCAGATCAAGGTGAAAACCGCCTATGGTATCAAAATCGGAGATCCCCTGGCGTCTCTATCCTGGATTTTAGGGGAAGGCACCCAGATGTACAGCAATTATTTTCTGGTACCCCTGCGAGGCTATCCCTGGCCGCTCACCCTTCGCCTGGATATGGACAGCACCGGTTTGATAGCTGCCATTGCTATCTACCGTTCTGACTTTTGAGGGGGACCTATGAGGAGCCCTTTCCCTAAACTAGCCCTATGCTTCGTAAGGTACGAGGAGAGCCTATGGCAAAAATATGCCTTTGTTTGACTGAAAAGACCCTCAGCCAAGATGTGGCGGTGCTGGAGAAATACCGCAAATATGTCGATCTCGCGGAACTGCGGGTAGACTGCCTGGAAGCGGATGAGCGGCTGCTCATCCGGCGTTTCCCGGAAATGGTGGATGTGCCGGTTATTTTGACCATACGGCGGGAGCGAGACGGCGGCCGGTTTACCGCAGGCGAAGGCTCACGGATCAGCCTCTTGTCCAAGGCCCTGGCCTTTGCCAATGCGGATAGGCGCCATAATTTTGCCTATGTGGATATGGAGGACTACCTTCAGGTGCCCAGCCTGGAAGAGGTGGCCCGGACCTTCGGAACCCGCATTATCCGTTCCTATCATAATACGCAGGGGGTGGATGCTCATCTGGCAGAACGTATACGGAGTTTGCAGCAGGTGGGGGATGAGCTGGTCAAGGTAGCGGTTATGGCCCATTCCCTTGCAGAGGTCATACAGGTCGTCAAAGCAGCCCGGGAAACCAAGGACATGGATAAGATACTCCTTTGCATGGGGCCTTTCGGTACCCCCACCCGGATACTGGCAGAGCAGCTGGGTTCCCATATCTCCTACACCACATCTAAAGAAGCGCAAGAGCGTGCCCCAGGCCAGCTTGACCCCCAGGAACTGGCGGAGCTGTACCGATTCCGGGATATAAGCAGCAAAACGCGGATCTTCGGGATAAGCGGTTTTCCCCTCACCGTAACCTTTAGCCCGGTCTTCTTTAATACCGTATTCAGCCTGGAGCATACGGATGCCGTATACGTGCCCTTCCCCACAGATGCTATCCAGTCTTTCATTACCTTAGCAGCGGAACTGGGCATAGCCGGTGCATCCGTAACCGTGCCCCATAAAGAGGCGATACTGCCGTATCTGTCTCAGGTGTCCCCGGAGGTATCATGCATCGGCGCCTGTAATACCATCGTGTCCAAGCCCCAAGGCTGGATAGGTTTTAATACAGACGCCCCGGGTTTTTCCGATGCGCTTTTGGGCTTTATCGGGAAGAAGAGCTTTCGGGGCGAACGGATCACCATCATAGGCGCGGGAGGAGCAGCCCGAGCCGTGGCTGCTGAAGTATACCGGCTGCATGGGAAGGCCCTCATCCTCAACCGTAACGCCCTGCGTGCGCGGGATCTGGCGGCCCCCTACCGCTTTGCCTGGGGGCCCTTGGATAGTCAGGGTATAGCCTATATGGATAGGTACCGGGATATCATCATCCAGACCACATCGGCAGGCATGGAAGGCCATGCCGAGACAGACCCCTTGGCATTGTATACCTTTTCCGGTAAGGAAGTGGTTATGGATCTGATCTATAAACCGGAACGGACCCGCTGCTTACAACGGGCTGAAGCAGCAGGCTGCCGTGTCTTGAACGGCTATGCCATGCTCATACGGCAGGCCCAATTACAATACGCTCATTTTATGGGGCTTGAATTTCCCCAGCACCTTATAGCCCGTATGCACCTGTAGGGGTACACCCAGGAGACATGATGGAAATCAATAGGATAAAAGAAATGGTCGCCCGAAAGGCCGTGGACGCCCTCGTCAAGAGCGGGATGAAACTGGGGCTGGGGACCGGTTCTACGGCTATTCATGCGGTGCGCTATATCGGCGCCTTAGTTCAGGACGGATGTTTGCAGGGTATTCGGGCGGTTCCCACCAGTTACCAGGCCCTTATCGAGGGTGAACGCTGGGGCATACCCCTTTTTACGCTGAATTCCCCGGAAATAGGCGGGACTTTGGACCTCACCATAGACGGGGCGGATGAGGTGGATGGCCGCAGGTACTGCATTAAAGGCGGCGGCGGGGCCTTGCTCTTGGAAAAGATCGTGGCCTATGCGTCGGCTTCATACGCCATTGTGGTGGATGAAAGTAAGCTTGTGGAGCACCTGGGCCTGCGCTTTCCCCTGCCCCTGGAGATAATCCCTGAAAGCCGGGTCCCGGTGATGAAAACCCTCCAAACCCTGGGGGCGGAGGTCCAGCTTCGGGAAGCCCTGCGTAAAGCCGGGCCGGTCATCACCGAGCATGGGAACTTGCTGGTGGATGTCCGCTTTACAAGCCCTATAGACCCCTTTGCCCTTGAAGGAGAACTGAACCAGATCCCAGGGGTGGTAGAAAACGGCTTTTTCACCCGTCTTAGCCCCCACCTCTTCTCCCCCGCCAGCGGGTTTAACGCCCATGACGGGCAGTGGTGATAAGGAGTCGAAGCGCCCCTGGCTTCTAGGGTGCGATGATCAGGGCACAATTCCGGGGGGGTTGGGGGGACTTTCGGCCCCCCATGATTTTTCCTTATAAAAAGACTATATAAATTTTGTATATAGGGGTATACTGATCTCGTTCTCGTCATTTCATTTAGAAGGAAAAAAGAAAACCATGATCTTTAACCCTGAATACGAAGCTATGGACGAAGATGCACGGAAAAAGCTGCAATTCGCCCGCCTTAAAAACCTCGTGGAAAAACTCTATGCCTTGGTCCCCTTTTACCACCGTAAACTCACCGATATGGACATAAAACCCCGGGACATCCATGTTCTTGAGGATATTGCCAAGCTGCCTTTTACCATTAAAGGCGACTTGCGGGACACCTATCCCTACGGTCTTCTGGCCTGTCCTCTTGCAGAAATAGAGGAGATCCACATGTCCTCAGGGACTACGGGCATTCCCGTGGTGGATGCCTACACCAAGCAAGACCTGGCTATCTGGGGAGAATCCATGGCCCGTACCTTGGCCGGAGCCGGCGCTACCAGAAACGACACGGTGCAGAACTGTTATGGCTACGGCCTCTTTACCGGAGGCCTGGGCGCCCATTACGGGGCCAAGACCCTCGGCGCCAACCTTATCCCCATGTCCTCAGGGAATACCCAGCGCCAACTCATGGTGATGCAGTCCTTCGGGTCCACCCTCTTAACCTCTACCCCTTCCTATGCCCTTTGTATGGCTGAAGAAGCCGCAGAAGCCGGGATAGACTTACGGACACTGCCCCTTAACAAGGGCTGTTTTGGCGCTGAGCCCTGGAGCGAAAATATGCGCCGGGAAATCGAAAGCCGTTACGCTATGAAGGCCTATGACATCTACGGCTTAACGGAAATCATCGGCCCTGGGGTGGCCTTTGAATGTGAAGCCCAAGACGGACTGCACATTAACGAGGATCTCTTTTATCCGGAAATCATCGATCCTCTTACCGGGAAGAGCCTCCCCGACGGAGAGAAAGGGGAGCTGGTCTTCACCACCTTGACCAAGGAAGGCACTCCTCTCCTGCGTTACCGAACGCGGGATATTACCTTCCTGCGCCGGGATCGCTGTGCCTGTGGCCGTACCACGGTACGGATGAACCGCCTCTTTGGCCGCACCGACGATATGCTCATCATCCGCGGGGTCAACGTGTTCCCCAGCCAAATTGAGCAGGCCCTCATTGAAATCGAAGGCACCGACCCCCACTACCTCATCATCATTACCCGCGGGCCCTCTCATCTGGACGAAGTGGAACTCCAGGTGGAGGTGAAACAGGCCTTTTTCAGCGATGAAACCAAAAAGCTGGAAGAGCTCAGGGCCAAGATCGAAGGGGTGATGAAATCAAAGCTCCTCATCTCGGTACGGGTTAAACTGGTCGAGCCCAAAACTATAGAGCGTTCTATGGGCAAGGCAAAGCGGGTACTCGATAAGCGTGAAATATAAGGGGTCTAGCCCTATACTGGTTAGTAAGGAGTAAGCATGCAGATCAAGCAAATATCGGTTTTTTTGGAAAACAACGCGGGCCGCCTGGGTGAAGTTACCGCAGTCCTTGCCCGGGCAGGTATCAATATACGGGCCGTAAGCATCGCGGATACCGCGGATTTCGGTATCTTACGGCTCATTGTGGACAATACCCAGGCCGCGATTAGGGCCTTGAGTTCTAACGGCTTTACTATCAGGGAAACGGATGTGGCCGCCGTAGAAATCCAAGATACCCCTGGAAGCCTGGCCCAGGTGATGGAGCTATTCCAGACATCCAAGGTAAACATCGAATATCTCTATGCCTCCTTATCAGGTAAAGCCGGAAAAGCGGTGGTTATCTTCAAACTTGAAGACCACGAAAAGGGCATGCATATCGTTACCGAGAACGGCCTTTCCACGGTGGAACTATTCTAGCAGGGTAAGTAACGCGTAGGATGTATATCATGAAAACAGGCTTTATTGAGGTACTATGAAAATATTAATGGCCACCAGTGAGGCTGTCCCCTTTGCGAAAACCGGCGGGCTGGCCGATGCGGTTTCCGCGTTGTCCCTTGCCTTGGCTCAGGAAGGGCATGAAGTTCGTATCATTATACCCCGGTATTACAGCATCAACCGCAGCAATCTTCAGTATCTTGAAGGGGCTCTGGGGGTTCATACGGGAGAGCGGGAAGAATGGAGCGCCGTCTATACCGCGTTGCTACCCGGCGCGCCGGCAAAGAACCCGGTCCCGGTGTACTTCATTGATCACGAACAGTTTTTTGGCCGGGATGGTATATACGGGGTCCCCTCAGAGCCGGATTTTTTGGATAATCCCCGGCGCTTTACCTTTTTCTCCCGGGCGGTTTTTCAGCTGTGCCGTAAACTCGGCTGGTACCCGGATGTGGTGCATGCCCATGATTGGCCGGTTGCCTTGGTGCCGGTATTTCTCAAATACGGGGAACGGACCGGAGGATTGGCCAAGACCGTCTCGGTCTTGACCATCCACAATCTGGGCTACCAGGGAATTTACCATAAAGACAATTACGCGTATGCCAATCTGGACTGGCAGGTGTTTTATGAAGCCGGCTTTGATGACTGGAATATGATGAACCTCCTCAAGGCAGGGATCAACACCGCAGATAAGCTCAACACGGTTTCTCCCAATTACGCTGCGGAAACCCAAACCCAGGCCTATGGCTTTCGCTTAGACGGGGTCCTCCGTTACCGCTCGGGGGATTATCGGGGCATCCTGAACGGCATTGATACCAAGGTCTGGAATCCTAAAACCGACTGGTATATTCCAAAGCCCTACAGCATGAAAGACATGAGCGGGAAGCGCCTTGCCAAGGAAGCTCTTCAAAAGGAATTTCAGCTCCCCTTGGAACCAGATGTGCCCCTCATCGGCATGGTAAGCCGCCTTACCGAGCAAAAAGGGGTAGGAGAGCTTTTTGGGCCGGCCTATGGTTCTGCGTGGTCTATCTGTCAGGACATGGCCCTGCAAATGGTGCTCATCGGTTCCGGGGATCCCTGGTGTGAGAATGAGATTAAGAGCCTTTCCTCCCGGCTCGCCAATTTCAAGGCCCACATCGGCTATTCTGAGGCAGCAAGCCACCTCATTGAGGCGGGGAGTGATTTCTTCCTCATGCCCAGCCGTTACGAGCCCTGCGGTCTCAACCAGATGTATTCTCTTGCCTACGGCACCCTGCCCATAGTGAGGAATACGGGAGGGCTGGCAGACACCGTGGAGAATTTCAACCAGGATACGGGAGCAGGTACAGGGTTCATGTTTAATGATCTCACCCCCCAGGCGATATACAACACCGTAGGCTGGGCAGTGTGGGCCTATTATAACTGCCGCTCTCAGGTTGAAGCCATGCGTATCCGGGGAATGCAGCAGGATTTTTCCTGGAAAAAATCCGCCAAGCAGTACCTAGCCCTGTATGCAGAGGCCCTCGCCCAGGCTGCAAAGAAGAGCGGTTAAAAAGCGCCTGCGGTGGGCCTAGCGGAGAGGGCTAAGGTTCAAGACAAAAAAAGACCCGCCTTGCGGCGGGTCTTGCCGTTTCTTCATGGCAGTATTGCCAGATAAATCCATAGCCGGCATTTTACCATGAGATTGTTCCTGTTTTCGGTCAGAGTTTTCCATGAGACTCCAGGGCACCTGTGATAGGCACAGCACCGCGGGCTTTATATGAAGGCAGCCATACGGGAGTACCGATATGCCATTCAAAGGAGTAGTCCGCGGCGCCTGAGGACAGAGGACGGAATACCATGTTGGCTACCATCCCGGCTCTAAAGAACAATGCAGGGCCCTTGGGAAGGGACTCCTTGATGGTTCCTTCCTGTTCTTCGGCTTTGATGAGTCCCGCCGCAAGGAGGAGCCGGGGAAAGCGGTAGCTTACCTTAGGGTAGGACAGGTGGGGGCTCGGTAGATCCAGGAAAGACCCGAACAGGTTCAGGGTAGAAGGGCCTTCACCAGTAGGGCTTGATGGCGAATACCCAAGGGAACCCAGGCCCTCTGTGGATAGCTTTCCCCCTCTTCCCTCGTGAAGACTGAGCTCCCGCAGGGTCCGGGCCACACCTTGGAGTTCCCCTTTGGTGAAAGCCTGGGAAACCACTGCCAAAGGGGCCACCAGGGGGAAGGAATAGGCCCCCGCGAAGCCTGCGGCAAAAAGCGCTCGCCGGTATTCCCACAAAAGACGTCCGCTGTCCCTGTGGGGTATGAGCACGATGAAACGGAGGGGCTCCGGTGTGGGCTTAACGGGCACTGCTCACCCTTCCCACCGCCTCTTGCCAGCCTGCTACCAGGGCTTCCCGGCGAGACGCATCCATACGGGGAGTAAAGATGGTATCCCATTTCCGTGCCTCCTGAAGCTCCGCACGGTCCCTCCAAAAGCCCAGGGTGATACCTGCCAAGTAGGCGGCTCCCAAGGCCGTGGTTTCCCGCAGCACCGGACGGCGTATCACCGTACCGGTAATATCCGCCTGAAACTGCATCAAAAAATCATCCCGGCTGGCGCCGCCGTCTACATTAAGCTCCCGCAAGGGAATCCCCGTCTCTTTCTCCATAGCCCGGACCACCTCAAGACTCTGGTATGCAATGGACTCTTCCGCAGCCCGGATAATATGGGAATCCGTAGTTCCCCGGGTGATACCCAGGATAGCGCCCCGGGCGTACATATCCCAATGAGGCGCGCCAAGACCCGTAAAGGCCGGTACCAGATACACCCCGCCGGTATGGGAGACCTTTTTCGCATGATACGCCGCATCCTCACTATCCCTGATAAGACGCAGTTCATCCCGCAGCCACTGAATCACCGCGCCCCCCACAAAGACGCTGCCCTCCAGGGCATACTGAACCGCTTCGTCCACCCCTGCGGCAATGGTGGTTACCAGCCCGTTTTGGCTGAACACCGCTTGGTTCCCGGTATTCATAAGGAGGAAACAGCCGGTTCCGTAGGTGTTCTTTGCCTCCCCCTTGTTAAAACAGCATTGACCAAAGAGCGCGGCCTGCTGATCCCCTGCGTCTCCTGCAAGGGGTACCTCCACCCCTTGAATACGGACCCGGCCCCACAAAGTCCCCGAGGGCCTCACTTCCGGGAGCATGGCCCGGGGTATATCCAGCGCGGCGAGCAGTTCCTCATCCCAGTGGAGCCGGTGTATATCGAAGATCATAGTCCGGCTCGCATTGGTATAATCCGTGGCATGGACCTTGCCCTGGGTCAGTTTCCAGATGAGCCAGGTATCTACGGTCCCAAACAGCAGCTCCCCCTTGCGGGCCTGGTCCCGGGCGCCGGGCACCTGATTCAAGACCCAGGCAATCTTGGTCCCGGAGAAATACGCATCCGGCACTAAGCCGGTGGTCTTCTTGATATGCTCTTCCAAGCCTTCCCCTATGAGGGTATCCACCAGGGGCGCGGTACGCCGGCACTGCCAGAGAATGGCGTTATAGATAGGAACGCCGGTCTTGCTATTCCAGAGCACCGTGGTTTCCCGCTGATTGGCAATACCTATCCCTGCAATGGCTTGCACCGGAATATCATACTTGATGAGCAGTTCCATCATCACCGCATACTGGGAGGAATAGATCTCCCGAGGATCCTGCTCCACCCAGCCCTCCTTAGGGTAGAGGGTTGGGACCTCTCTTTGCGCTACGCCTATCACCTGCTGCTTCCTATCAAACAGGATGGCCCGTGAACTGGTGGTCCCCTGATCCAGGGCCAATATATAGGTATCCATCACTCCTCCTTAGGGTACTGAAAACCGGGAGAGCCCATGGAAAAAACGCTGCCACTCCTCCCGGATACGGGGCAGGGGATCGGGGGATGCAGCGATCCACCTTACCCCTGGAATCGACGCGAAATACGAGAGCTGCCGTTTGGCGTAGCGGCGGCTGTTTCGGGCAACCAGGGCTTGCACCCCGGCAAGGTCCGTGGAAAGGTCAAAGCCCCCCCCTTCGCGCGCTACAAAGAACTCTTTGTACCCAATGGCCCGCATCCCCGGATCCCTGGGGCCATAGCCTGCCTCAAAGAGCGCGCGCAGCTCCTGTACAAGGCCGTCCCGGAACATCCGGGCACAGCGCTCATCAATGCGGCGGTACAGGTCCTCCCGTTCCCGTGTAAGCCCAAGGATGAGGAAGCGGTAGGCCGGCCGGCCGGGACCTGCGCCGCTGCGGGAGAACGCGCTTAAAGGGCGGCCGCAAAGGCGAAGCACTTCCAAGGCCCGAAGGAGCCGGTAGGTATCGTTGGGGTGGATATGGCGGGCGCTCTGGGGATCCCCCGCGGCTAGGGCTTCCAGCAGGGGGGCCCTGCCCCGCAGGCGCAGTTCTTCCCTTAGTTCCCGGCGAATAAGGGCATCCGAGGGGGGCGCCTCAGGAAGGCCCTGGATAAAGTGCTTGAGGTAGAAGCCGGTTCCCCCGGAAACCACCGGAACCTTGCCCCGCCGGACTATGTCCCGGCAGCAGGCATCTGCCAGGCTCACAAAGGTACCCAGGGTGAACTGTTCGTCGGGATTGCAGATGTCTATAAGGTGATGGGGCAGCGCTGAGCGCAGGGAGGCCGGGGGTTTGGCCGTGCCC
Source organism: Treponema sp. (assembly GCA_031282065.1). Taxonomy (GTDB): domain Bacteria; phylum Spirochaetota; class Spirochaetia; order Treponematales; family Breznakiellaceae; genus JAIRLU01. Next base: position 13,315 of record JAITEL010000040.1, on the reverse strand, counting down.
TGGTCCATGCCCCGGTATACCTGCATGGAATCTGCGGACACGACCTCCGCCCCTTCCAGGAGGGTTTTCCCCTGAGCGTCCGGGACAAAGAGGGATTCGAGGATCGCGGTTTTACCCGAACCGGTAGGTCCAAAGAAGATACATACCGGTATAGGGGCTTGCTCCGGTTCCGGCATGGGCTTAGGAGGCTTCTATACGAAATTCGATTTGTTCGGTAAATAACTGCCGGGCTGCCAGGGAAACAACCTTACCGTCATGGCTCTTAATGTCCGGATCCTTGAGCATGGACAGTTGATACGAACGGCGGGAAGCGGCAGCAGTGATTTCATACATGTTCTTATCGTATTCTATGAGTTCTTCTATGGGGAATATCATGATGGATTACTATAGCACCGGTGAGAAGGCCCTGTAAAGTATCCCGAAAAAGCGAAAGCCCCGGGACTCCTTACAGGTGCCGCAGAACATCCGCTATGAGGGGGTGAGCTCCAGTGCGGGGCCAGTCAGCCTCCGCTGTTTCGCAACTATGACATCGGGTTCCGCCCGGTTTGCAGTGTTCCAACCGCTCAGTTAGAAGTGTCTCACCCTCCGGATCAAGGTGTTTGATCCGGTGCGATCAAGGTCTTTGATCCGGTGCGATCAAGGTCTTTGATCCGGTACGATCAAGGTCTTTGATCCGGTACGATCAAGGTGCTGTAACCGACCGACCGGTACATGGCGTCTTCACTGCCCCATTGGAATTCTTCTGATCATCCCGGGCTTCAGGCACGGGGCGCTTGGGCGTCCTGTTTTTTTATTTTCCGGATACCTTCAAATTGTCTACGTTCAAGTGGATAAGGTTCGTTTGCCCCTTAATTTTCAGGTTCAGACCGTTAAGGCTTGGGTTTCTACCGGAGAAGGCCGGCAACGCGAAACAGTATAGGGCTCAGCACCGAAGCAGGAATGGTGATGCTTATGACCTTGTTACATGCCGCAGTTGGCGTCCTTATCAGCATGATTTCTACCTTGGTGGCCGCTGCATTCACCGCCTCCTTAGCCAGGGCCGTGAAGCTCGTGTTGACCAGGTTGATGGTCATCCCACCGGGTTTGCTGGTGATGGTATTTTTTCTGCATGGCTATCCCTCACTGGAGCCGGACTATGAGCGGCGGGAAAGCATAGCCGCGGAACTTCAATGAAACCCTGCCCGGGAACTGGGGAAAGACCCCCTCACGCTTTCCCTGGAAAGCGTTGTTCCGGCCCCCAAAGAAGCCTTTCAGGGGGTTTTGGAACAGCCTCAATAAGGCCTTCAAACCGGCAAAGCGAGCATTCGCCGAGTACATCAGGAGCCCTGCCTTCTCTACTCTTGTCATTGACCAAGCTCCGGCATCCTTATAGTATTGAGTATAGCCATTTGTAAGGAGTTTATATGACAAGTTATACTGAATTGGGCCTGGTTAATACCGTGGCTTTGTTCGAGAAAGCGGTAAAAGGCGGCTATGCAGTACCGGCGTATAATTTTAACAACTTGGAGCAGTTACAGGCCATTATCCAGGCCTGTGTGGAAACCAAATCCCCGGTGATCCTCCAGGTCTCTGCAGGTGCCCGCAAATACGCCAATCAGAACCTGCTGAAGAATATGGCCAAGGGAGCTGTGGAATATGCCCATGAACTGGGCTATGACATTCCTATTGTACTGCACCTGGATCATGGAGATAGCTTTGAGCTTTGTAAGGATTGCATTGAAACCGGTTTTTCCTCGGTCATGATCGATGGCTCTCACCTTCCCTTTGCAGAGAATATCGCCCTCACCAAGAAGGTCTGCGAGTTTGCCCATTCCAGAAAGGACTATGTGTCTGTAGAAGGAGAACTGGGGGTCCTGGCAGGAGTAGAAGATGAGGTCTCCGCAGAGCACAGTCATTACACCCAGCCTGAAGAGGTACAGCAATTCCTCAACGGAACCGGGGTGGATTCTCTTGCCATTTCCATTGGTACCAGCCACGGCCGGGCTAAATTCAAGCCGGAACAATGCACCAAGGATGCCAATGGGATCCTCATCCCTCCGCCGCTGCGCTTCGATATCTTGGAAGCCATCGAAAAGCAGATCCCCGGCTTTCCCATAGTGCTGCACGGTTCTTCTTCAGTGCCCATTGAATATGTGCAGATGATCGAACAATACGGCGGCAAACTCAGTGATTCCGTGGGTATTCCTGAAGAGCAGCTCAGGCGGGCGGCCAAGAGTGCGGTTTGTAAGATCAATATTGATTCGGACGGACGGCTGGCCATGACCGCCTTGATCCGCAAGGTGTTGGCGGAAAAGCCGGATGAGTTTGATCCCCGCAAATACCTGGGCCCTGCCCGGGATGAGCTTACAAAGCTCTATTCCCATAAAAACATCAAGGTCCTGGGCTCTGCCGGTAAAGCCTAAGATAAAAACACTGCCACCCTGAAGGTGGAGTGTATGCTTAGAGGCTTTACCTTTTGGGACGTTGATCCAGTACCCGGGTGGCTTTACCTTCAGAGACCGGTAGGCTCCCCGGCTGGTGAAGCTCAACCCGGGGATTGATGGTGATGGATGCCTGGAGAGTTTTACGAATTCGTTCCTTGAGGGCATTCAAGGGCCGGGTGTCATCCATGAAAACCTCCGGGCCTACTTCGGTTTTGACGGTGAGCCGGTCCAATACCCCTTCTTTTTCCACCAAAATGAGATAGTTATTTCCCACTTCCTTCATAGCCATAATGACCTCTTCGATCTGGCTGGGAAAGAGGTTTACCCCGTTGATGATGAGCATATCATCGGTGCGGCCGGTGATACGGTGGAGCCGGCGGTGGGTTCTGCCGCAGGGACAGGGCTCGGTATAGAAGCCGCTGAGATCCCGGGTCCGGTAACGCAGGATGGGCGTAGCCTCCCGGCAGAGGCAGGTGAGGACCAGCTCCCCGGTTTCCCCGTCGGGGACCGGTTCGAGGGTCTTGGGGTTCAGGATTTCTCCAAGGTAGCCGTCTTCCCACAGGTGCAGGCCGTTCTTGGCCTGACACTCAAAGGCAACTCCCGGACCGTTCATCTCCGAAAGGCCGTAGGAATTATAGACATCAATGGACAGGAGTTCCTCAATACGGCTGCGGGTATCCTCGGAATAAGGCTCTGCCCCGGCAAAGGCCCGGGTGAGCTTGAGAGTTTCCCTGCGCACCCCCTCTTCCTGCATCTTCGCTTGCACATGGAGCAGAAAACTCGGCGTGGCATGTACCACGGTGGTACCGAAGTCCTGCATGAGCCTAAACTGCCGGGTGGTGTTGCCTGGGCCTGAAGGGATCACCAGCATCCCCACTGCTTCGCCGCCAAAATGGAAACCCAAGCCCCCGGTAAAAAGCCCGTAGGTGATCATGTTCTGGAACACATCGGCCTTGGTACAGCCGGTAGCGTAGATGGACCGGGCCACAAAACTCGTCCAGCGGCGAATATCCCCTTCACTAAAGTAAATCGTGGTGGGCGTTCCCGTGGTGCCGCTTGAAGCATGAAGGCGAACCACTTCTTCCTTAGGGATGCTGAGAAAACCGTAGGGAAAGCCTTCACGCAGGTCCCCTTTGGTGGTCAAGGGAATACGCAGGAGATCCGCAAGGCTCGTGATGTCTTCGCTGCTGCGTATGCCCACCGAGGAGAGCCGTTCCCGGTAGAAGGAAGTGTGCAGGGCCTGGGCTACTACGGCCTTGAGTTGGCTAAGCTGGCAGGCCTCCAGCGCAGAACGCTCCAGGGTTTCCATCTCCTTATGCCAGTACTGATAGCTCATCCCCGGCCTCCTCGGTCATCCGCCGCTCTTCCCAGGCGAAAGGCCCGCAGGTTCGCCTCCCTCATCACCGGTGCTTTGGAGGCAAACAAGGCTTCGATGGTGTGTTCCAAGCTTGCGACCGAAACCGGAAGGAAGGGGGAAGCCGCTCCTACCATGACCATATTCACCGCCTTGCTAAGGCCTGCTTCTTTGGCAAGCCGTGCTGCCGCGGTGAGACGGTACCGGGGGAAGCGGGAGAGGGTCTGGTAAATGAGGTCTACCTCAGGGTAATCGGGTATATTGACCCAGGGTTCAGCAGCGCTTACCAGGACCCCCCCTGGGGAAAGCCAGGAAGCGTAGCGGAGGCTTTCTAAGGGTTCCATAGCAATGATGAGATCCGCCTTGCCTTTGGGGACCAGATCTGAGAAGATCCCTTCCTTTGCAATACGAAGATGGGCTAAGACTGCGCCGCCTCGCTGGGCCATGCCGTGGACTTCGGATTGACGTACTGATAAGGTCTCGCTCACTGCTGCCTGGGCAATAATGGCGGCGATGGAGAGTACCCCCTGCCCTCCGACTCCGGCCAGGATAATGTCTGTTTTCATACCTGCGTTCCTTTTCTACCACCTTAGCGGTATTTTGCTGCTTGTACAAGGCAGTTCCGGGCTTTCCCAGGCATGGGCGTTTAAAATGATATTCCTTTATATAACAAAGAGCTCGCCCAGGGTGAGCGCACAAAGAAACCGGCTTATCCCCTGGTACCGGCTTTCGTATGTCCGCCGATGCACGGTCTCTATACAAAGTCATACGCTCTGGGATGAACGGCTCCCCAGGCCGGTATAAAATCTCTTGACCTTCTTGCAAAATCTCTTGATCTGCTTACCAAAATCTCTTGATCTCCTGGAAAAAACGCTTGATCTCCTTGGAAAAACGCTTGATCTCCTTGGAAAATCTCCCGCATCTCCTTACCAAAACGTTTGATCTCCTGAGAAAAACGCTTGATCTCCCGAGCAGGACTCCCGCTTGCCTTAAACCAAAACCGAGTAAGGCGTTTATCCCCCAAGCGCTTTCCTTATTGGGCTCCCTGGCGGCCGGGGAAATCTCATTCCTGAGCTTACTGAGCTTACAAAGTATTAAGAAAACAAACGCCCATACCCCGGGGCTTTCCGCACTAGGCCCTATACAAACCGCAGGTTTCCACGACCCGTTCCCGGAGGGCTGCTTCCATAAGTGGAGTCAGTTCAAGCCGTTCATAGTGATGCCGGGCTTCTGCAGGGTCTCCCCGTAAGACGGGGTGGGGCGGGCTAAACAGGACGCAGCAATCCGCATAGGGCAAAATTGAGGTTTCGTAGGTTCCCATGGCCTTTGCAAGACGGATGATCTGCTCCTTATCCATACCGATAAGGGGCCTTAAGACCGGCAGCTTCACCAGGCTTTCGGTACAGGTGATATTCTCAATGGTTTGGCTTGCCACCTGGGAGAGACTCTCCCCGGTGATAAGGCACTTGTCCCCCCGGTAGCGGGCGAGCTGTTCCGCGCCTTCCATCATGGCCATCCGCAGCAACACCGTACGCCAGGGCTCAAGGCCGCGCTCTTGGATCCGCTGCTGCACCGGGGTAATGTTCAGGGTGTAGAGCCTCACCCCTAAGGAATACCGGCCCACCTGGGCTGCCAGGTCCCGCACCTTTTGGCGGGCCTGCTCAGAGGTGTAGGGATAGGCGTGGAAATACACCGCATCCAGGCCCATACCACGGGAGGCCATCAGATAGCCGGCCACGGGGGAATCAATACCGCCGGAAAGCAGGAGCAGCCCCCGTCCCGCAGTCCCCACGGGCAGCCCCCGCAGGCCCTTGCGGCAACTGCCGTAGATATAGGCCTTCTCCCGGATCTCCACCGCAATCACCGCCTCAGGCTCATGGACATCCACCCGTAAGCCGGGTACTTCCCGCAGCACCGCGGCCCCCCCTTCCCTCCGCAGAGCGTAGGAGTCCAGGGGAAAAGCCTTATCGGTCCTTCTCGCCTCTATCTTAAAGGTCCGCACCCCCCGGCTAAAGAGTTCCTGGGCCTCGCTGACACAGGAGCAAAGCACCGCTTCCGGGGTTTTCTCCTGGATCCGGGTCTTGGCCCAAGCAGCTATACCCAAAAGATGGGCCAGGGCATCTTCCACCTGTACGGTAGCTTCCTCAGGACTATGCACCAAGAAGCGGCCATGCCTCAGCTCCAGCTTCGCGCCGCTGCCCTGGAGCATAGCCAAGCAGTTGCGCTTGAGTATCTGTTCAAAGGCCCTGCGATTCTCCCCTTTGAGGGTGAGCTCTCCCAGTTTTAACAAATAGCTGTTCATCCGGGCGATCCTTGTGGAGGATTTCTTGGGAATAGGGCGAGAACCTCCGCAAGGGTTTCCAGTAAGTACCCTATGTCTTCCTCAGTAGTGCTCCAGCCCTGGGAAATACGGATCCCCTCAAGGCCGGCTTGTTTGTCCAGTCCCATAGCGCTAAGCACCGGCCTATCCCCACGGGCCGCAGAACAGGCAGAACCCGTGGAAACCGCGCAGCCCCGCTCATCCAAGGCTCGGACCATAACCTCCCCAGGGATACCTTTGAAGCCCGCCTGGAGTATATACGGAGAAAACCGGGGATCTGCCTCCCCACGGTCCTGGGGAATGAGAAAACATCCCGGCAGGGCCTTAAAGCCCCGGATGAGCCGGGTAAAGCGCCGGGCGGCTTTCTCATATTCAGCGGCAAGCTGCGAAGGCACGGCCCGGGACTCAAGGCAGGCTGCCAGGGCCAAGGCTCCCTCAACAGACTCGGTTCCAGGGCGTATGCCCCCTTCCTGGCCGCCGCCGGTATAGAGAGGCTCCAGGGGCTTACGAAGGAAAAGCAGCCCTATACCACGAGGGCCTCCCAGCTTATGCGCGCTTATGGAGGCAGAGTCCAGGTCCCAGGCGGCTATATCCAGGGGTATCTTACCCACCGCTTGCACCAGATCGCTATGCACATGGATAGGCGCGCCTCCCCGTGCCCGGATGAGCTGTACCAGGCCGGGGACATCCATGATAGCACCGGTTTCGTTATTCACCCCCATAATCGCCACAAAGCGGGGCTCGGTTTTTTTCCCCAAGGCAGCGAAGGCCTTTTCCAGCCGGCCGGGGCTCACCCTGCCGTCTTGGTCCACCCCAATCCGGGCAATCGGCTTACCCAGGCGTTCAAGAACCAGGCAATTCTCCCGTACCGAGGCATGCTCCACTGCAGAAAAGAGTATCCCCGGGCTGGGCTTTCGCAGGGCCAGGGAATGTAAGACCAAGGCATTTGATTCAGTCCCTCCAGAGGTAAAATAGAGCTGCTTGGGAGTAAGCCCCAATACCCCGGCACAACGGGCCCGGGCGGCTTCCAGCAAGGCTCGTGCACAGCGGCCCTCATAATGGAGGGACGAGGGGTTTCCAAAGGGAATGAGGTTCTGGGGATGGGCTAAGGTGGGGATGGCCGTAGCAGCCCAATCAAAGTAACGCCGGCTCCTTCCTTTACTGGGGGAAGCGGGGGAAAAGTTCTCCATAGGAGGTATCATACCCGCAAAAAACCCTTCCGGGCAAGCAGCACCCAGGATAAACACATAGAACATCACCCTGGCCTGGGAACCCGGAGGTTTTGCATGGCTTTTGCATTAAGGAGTTTGAATACGCTCTCCATATGCTCCTCAAACCCTAACGATAGGATATACCGTATCCGTTTCAGACTCCGGTTGTCATAAAACGATGGTACCCGCGAGAGTATCGCCAGGGCCACCGGTTTCCTCGTCTGGAGCTTCCGTGCCCCCTGCGACTTTGAGTTACCCAGCTATAATCCGCTGTTGGAGTAAGATGCAGGAAACGCCCGGAAGGAAAAACGCTTTTTTTCATATAAGCCTCATAGGTATAGCTTCCTCCCGAAACTGTGGTTTCGAGCCGCCTGAAACCAGGCTATGGCTCTTCCCTCTTGATGCTGGCCGCATAGAGGGAATTGGCTATCCCCAGTAAGGCGGAAATCGAAAAAAGCACCTCGATGCCGGTACGCTTCCAAATCCACCCGCCCATGAGGGCGATGAAGATGCTGATCAGGTGGTTTACCGAAATGCCCGTAGAGAGGGTGGCGGTGATCTCTTCCTGTGATGAGGCAATGGACTGCACATAGACGTTACTTGCCATGCTCGCCAGGGAAATAATGGAATCCAGCACCAAGGTTTTTTTATTGCATGATGGTCGTGCCCGGCGGGGGCGAGTAGATTAAAACAAATATAAACACTTAGTTTTTTACTTTTTCTAAAAATTTTATGCTTATTTTATATACAATTCTGAAAAAATAATATTTGATCTCCTGACAAGGACTCCCGTTTGCCGCAAAACAAAACCGGGTAAGGCGGGGATCCTCAAAGAGTTTTCCATTGACCTCCTTGTCGTCTCGGGAAGTCTCATTCCTTATGTTACTGTCTTCGCACCGGCTCAGCTTGTTATGCCCTCCCATACTCAGTACACTCTCCCGATGGAAGAACAAAGCAAGTCCTACCGGATTAAAAGTTACGTGCGCCGCTCAGGGCGTATGAGCGCGGCTCAAGGCCGTTCCTATGAAACCCTGCTTCCCTGCTACGGCATCCCCTTTACCCCAGCCCCCTTAGACTATAAGGCCGTCTTTGGCAGGGCTGCTCCTGTGATTATTGAAATAGGCTTTGGTATGGGCATGGCCACTGCCCAGATTGCCCAGGATAATCCCCACCGCAACTACCTGGGGATTGAAGTCCACCGTCCGGGTATTGGACGGCTCCTATGGGAGATTGCCATGCGGCACCTGGAGAACCTCAGGATCATTGAAGGGGATGCGGTGGAGGTCCTGGAAACCATGATTCCGGACCGCTCGGTACAGGGCTTTCATGTGTTTTTCCCGGATCCCTGGCCGAAAAAGCGCCACCATAAGCGCAGGCTTATGACCCGGCCTTTCACAGGCCTCCTCTCCCGTAAGCTCGCCCGTGGCGGGTATATCTACATGGTTACCGACTGGGTCGACTACGGGAACTGGGCCTTACAGGAGCTCTCCGCCACCCCCGGCCTTGCGAACCCCTACCAGGGCTTTGCCCAGCGCCGGGAGAGGCGGCCAAAAACCGCCTTTGAGCAAAAAGGCATTGATAAAGCCCATGAAGTATATGAGATTATCTTTGAGGTTAATGATGAAGCATAAGACAAATACCACGCCTACAAGCCATGAGCCCCCGTCTGACCTGGGACAAACCGTGGCAATCTTAGAAGCCCAGATCAGCGCATACCAGGCATCCTATTATAACGGCGAAGCCGCCATTTCCGACCAGGAATTTGACCGGCTCTGGGATGCCCTCAAGCAGATTAAGCCCGATAGCCCGGTACTACACCGGGTAGGCGCGGATGCCGGCGACGGTTTTCCCAAAGCCCGGCATCTCATCCCTATGGGAAGCCAGGAAAAAGCCGCGAATCCTGAAGAATTCCGGGAATGGGCAAAGAAAATCGCCCCTGAAACCGTTGTGGTACAGTACAAACTGGATGGGGCAAGCTTGGAACTGCAATACGAACAGGGAAAACTCCTCAAGGCGATTACCCGCGGGGACGGGCTTGTGGGAGACGAGATAACCCGGAATGCCCGGCGCATGGCCGGGGTGCTCTCAGAACTGGACCTTCCCTTTAGCGGCGGGGTCCGGGGAGAAGTGGTGATGACCCGGCAGGTCTGGAAGGAACGCTACCAGGATAAGGCCAACTGCCGCAACGCGGCCAACGGACTCATGCGGAAAAAAGACGGCTCAGGCTGTGAGGATTTGACCCTGATCTGCTACGATGCCGCGGCTTTAGGGGATGACGGGTACTTTCAAGATGAACTGGAAAAGGTGAACTGGCTGAAAGACCGGGGCTTTAGGGTTACGGAAACCAAGACCTTGAGCGATGCTGAGGCGGTCATTGCCTACCGGGAGGAAGTTGCAGGGCTTCGGCCTTCCCTCCCCGTGGACATTGACGGCCTGGTGGTCAAAGACCGCAAGACCGATATGGCGGACCTTCGCCGGGACCGGCCTGAACGGCAAATAGCCTTCAAGTTTGACCTCGAAGTGGCCTACAGCGTCCTTAAGGATGTGGAGTGGAGCGAGTCTGGGGCTACCTATACCCCTATCGGGGTGGTGGAACCGGTACGCCTGGCCGGGACTACGGTACAGCGGGCCAATCTGAATAACCCCGACATGATTCGTTCCTTGGGCCTTAAAATAGGGTCTGCGGTTTCGGTGGTTAAACGGGGGGAAATCATCCCCAAAATCGAAGGGCTGGCTCCAGAAGGAGCGGTACCAGGGGATCGAGAAACCCAGGAGATCCCCTTTCCCACCCACTGCGGAAGCTGCGAAAGCCCCCTCGAAGATGCGGGAAGCCGGCTCTATTGCCCTAATCCCGAATGCCCCAAGCGGCTCCTCCACCGGCTGCACAAGTGGGCAGCGGTTCTGGATATTCGGGAATTGGGGGAAAAGCTGGTCCAGCAGCTCTTTACGACCAAACGCATCCAGGCTGTCAGTGATTTGTACACCCTCACGCAGGAAGAGCTCGCTGAATTCGAGCGTATGGGGGAGCTTTCCGCTGCTAAGGTGATTCGCCATATCCGCACGCATCGGGTGCTGCCCCTGGCGGCATTTGTGGCGGGCTTTGACTTTGAGGGGGTGGGGGAAACCATCATGGAAAAGGTGGCAGCTGCGGGCTTCAATACCCTGGACAAGCTCCGGGGCGCCTCGGTGGAGGACTTAGCCGGGGTCTATGGCTTGGGGGAAATCACTGCCAAGGCCATCCTTACGGGTTTAGCCGAAACCGCAGCGGATATGGATACGGTCTTAGCCGCGGGGGTCATTTCCATTGCCCCTCCTCCGCCTGATACCGCCCAGCCCCTGCGGGGCCTTTCCTTCTGCTTCACCGGGGAACTGTCCACCATGAAGCGCAGTGAAGCAAGCCAAAAGGTCAAGGCCTTGGGGGGCTCGGTGAAATCCACGGTGGTAAAGGACCTGTCATTTCTGGTAACTAATGATCCCCAATCCGGGTCTTCCAAAAACAAGAAGGCCCGGGACTGGGGCATTCCCCTGATTACGGAGGAAGCATTTTTGGCTAAGCTCTCATGAGTCCGGTTAGAGGGAAGCGGCAAAGGAGGAGGCTACCACATGGCCCATACAGGGGTCTCCTGGTTTCTTAATGCCTGAAACCATATACAGCCCCTCAGTGGATAGGATGCTATCAACTTCAAAGAACAGCCCAAACAGGGCAGCCAAGCCCTCGGCAGGTAAGAGCAGGGTCGAGACCTTCTGGGCATGATGGATGTGCCGGCGATTGATCTGTTCCAGGCTTTCACTGTGGGCCACGGTGAGCCTGCCTTTGGGGACTAAGGTTTTAGCCAAGGCAGTAATCAAACGGGCGGGATCTTCAAAATGAGGAAAGGCACTGTAGACCATACAGCAGTCAAATTGCTCAGGCAAGGCAAGGGTCTCTATGTCGGCGCAGATCAAGGTAATCCGGGGGTCCTGGTGTCTCACCCGGGCCTGCCGGATCATACCCGGGGCAATGTCTACCCCAGTGATATGGCGCACACCTCGTTCCAGATAATAGGGAAACAAGACCCCTGTACCGCAGGCCACATCCAGCACGGAAAGGCCCGCTTGTATGCCTGCCCTATCGAGAATCACCCTAAGCTTTGCCTCATCATGGGTGGCGTCTGCGTCCCAGGACGGGGCAAGGCGGTCGAAAAAGCGTATCACCTCTTGTTTATCCATGTTTTCCCAGTACCTCGTCCTGTTTATACCACGGCTTCAGATTACTTGTCAATAAAACGCCTATGGGACACTATAGGAGAGCGCGTAGTACTGTATCCAAGCCGAGGTCTACGGCATTATATGCTTTGGCATGGGGCTAACCTTATGGGCGGGGAGCCGGGAATATTTCTATGAAAACCTGGACAGGCATTTTCCCGGGCTCAGGCAGCAATACCAGGAGACCTACGGATACGCGTATGATATAAGGAACGCTATGCATGCGCTAGCAGAAAAAAACGGTCGACAGGATCACTTTCCCTGCTCGCACTAAGCACTCGTTTTTCCTCTCAGGCTTTGCCGCCGCCTTTAATACATTTTGCGATGATCATCATCAGTGCCGCGACACCGCCGCAGACCACAAAAAGGCCCAGCATCCCCTTCCACATAATGTCCAGGGAAGCAAAGACATTCTTCAAAACCGTCTCGTTCATGTTACAAAGCTCCTATAAATACGAGAGTATCAGGCTCAAAACCAGGCCGCTTGCCGCCACCGAGGCGATTTGCCCTGAAACATTCGCGCTTACCGCGTGCATCAGAAATATGTTGGTGGGGTCTTCTTTAAGCGCGAGTTTTTGAATGACCCGGGAGGACATGGGAAACGCGGAGATTCCCGCTGCTCCTATCATGGGATTTATCTTTTTCTTTAAGAACAGGTTGAGGAACTTGGTAAATAAAACCCCTCCCACCGTATCCAGGATAAACGCAAAAAGCCCAAGCCCCAGTATTTTGAGGGTGTCCAGGGTGAGAAAGGCTTCGGCTTTCAGGGTAAAGGCAATGGTGATGCCCAGAAGCAGGGTTATCAGGTTGGAAAGACTTTTCTGCGCGGTTTCCGAGAGGGACTCTAAGACTCCGCATTCCCGGATAAGGTTGCCGAACATTAAAAAGCCGATAAGCGCAACCGCGGAAGGGGAAATAAAGCCCACCACGATGGTTACGGCAATGGGGAAGATAATTTTTAAGAGGCGAGGTATCTCGGTACTTGCCACGGGATCCATGCGGATCATCCGTTCTTTTTTGCTCGTGGTCAGCTTTATGGCGAAGGGCTGAATGATGGGCACCAGGGACATATAGGAATAGGCGGTTACCGCTATAGGGCCTAAATAGCTGGAACGCAGTACCTGGGAAACCAGTATGGTGGTAGGCCCGTCTGCGGCGCCGATAATGCCTATGGCCGCGGCATCTTTCAAATCAAAGCCCAAAAAACAGGCAAGGGTTATGGTGGCAAAGATCCCGAAGTGGGCAGACGCGCCGAATAAGAAGTAAACCGGCCGGGAAAGCAAGGGAGAGAAATCTATCATCGCCCCTATGCCGATAAAGAGGAGCAGGGGCATGACTTCCGATGCGCCTATGCCTTTTTCAAAAAGCCACTGGATTACCCCGTGGGTCTCCCCTACACCAGGCATGATCTGATTGAGTACGCCGCTTAAGGGGAGATTCACCAGTATCGCTCCAAAGCCCATAGGCATGAGCAAGGCCGGTTCGTATTCTTTGGCAATGCCTAAATAGATGAGCAGAAAACCAACGCCAAACATGATGAGCTGTTGCCAGCTTAACGCAAGAACTCCGTCCAGTAAAAATTCCATAATATTTCCTCAAAGAATAGCCTATATTAGATTGAACCCTAATGCAAGAGCGCTGATGGCCAGGGCTCCTGCATTTAGTTTCCAAAGAGGACGGTATACATATAGTCCGGGTTCATGGCAGCGGTGTATCGTTTTTTAGGGCCGGTCATCTTCCGTTTCTTCCCCGAAGGCCGGGG